>CANOUR010000005.1 GCA_947570265.1 uncultured Bacteroidales bacterium
AGGCTCTTATCAACACCGCCTTCGGTATCGCAACCGGTGCATTCGCTGTAATCTCCTACAACTTCTACACCAACAAGATCGACAACCTCACCTACGCTATCGACGAAATCGGTTTCTCGATCGTGCAGACATTCCAGGCTACACACTGATCCCCTATTACTCTGAATAATTCTTAGGTATAATCCAATTCAATCAAGTAATATGGGAAAAGTAAAAATTAAAAGAAAGAGCACCCTCATCGACATGACCGCGATGAGTGACGTGACCGTTCTTTTGCTTACTTTCTTCATGTTGACCTCAACTTTCCTCCAGAAAGAGCCTGTGACAGTGCTCACACCTTCATCGGTGTCGGAGATCAAGGTGCCTACCAACAACCTGGCATCGATCCTCGTTTCTCCAAATGGAAAGGTGTTCATTTCCGTCCTCGGTGAGGCTGACCCCACCGTTGCCGACGGCGAATGGGCTTCGGAGCCCATCCGCAAGCAGATTCTCGAGAATGCGCTTGGCGAATGGAACCGTCTCCACCCCAGCAACAAAGTAAGCCTCACACCAAGTGAGATCGAGACCTTCACGAAACTCAACATGTTCGGTGTACCCTTCACACAGCTGAAGGCATTCCTCGACATGTCACAGACCGAGCAGGATAAGTTCATCTCCAACATGGAGAACCCCGCTGCCGGCATACCCGTCAACGACAACCGTGACCTCGAGAAGCCCAATGAGTTCCAGATCTGGATGCGTGCAATCTACTCTTCAGGTAACGACAACCTCCAGCGCGCCCTCAAGCGCGGCGAAGGTATCGCCGTCAAGGCCGACAAAGGCACTCCATATGCCGTCGTCCACGACGTCCTCGACAACCTGCAGACGCTCAAGATGAACCGCTTCAGCATCATGACCGCACTTAAATCCAGCGAAGACTAATCATTATGGCACAGATTGAACAATCAGACGGCGGCAAAAAGAAAAAAGGCGCCCAGAAAAAGATGCATATCCATGTGGACTTCACCCCCATGGTGGATATGAACATGCTTCTGATTACATTCTTCATGCTTTGTACCACGATGATCAAGTCGCAGACCCTGCAGATCACCCTCCCTACCAACGAGAAGGTCGAGGAGCAGGAGATGAACAAAGCTAAGGAATCAGAAGGTATCACAATGATTGTGGACGTCGAGCGCAATGCCGACGGTACTGCCAAGAAAGACGAGAACGGCGATCCCGTCAACATCGTCTACTACTATTTCGGCAAGCCCACCATCACCGCTGAGGAGAACAACCTTCAGGCCGAATATTTCATCGGCGACGAAAACAATCTCCAGCGCGGCGTCCGCAAGATCCTCCACGACCGCAACAAGGAAGTGCTCAAACGCATTGACGAACTCAAGGCTAAATGGGCTGCCAAAGAGTTCTCCAGCAATGCCGACATTAACGATAGCATCTATCAGGCTCGCGCCAAGGCTATCCGTAATGACTCGACTATCGAGCGTCCTGTTGTGGTGATCAAGGCTACACCCGAAGCCCGCTGGGAAAGCCTGATCAGCGCTCTCGATGAAATGCAGATCAATCAGATCTCGCGCTACCAGATTGACAATATCAATCAGGTCGACTCTGCGATGATCATTGATTACCGCGCTAAGCATCCTGCTAAGTAAGTTACGTGATGACAGATATATATTAACAAGAAAGAAAGCTAAGAAAAATGGCAAAAGATGTAGATCTTTCATCAAAGGAATGGCGTGACCTTGTCTTCGACGGCAAGAATCAGGACTTTGGAGCATATGAGCTCCGCAGTGGTTCGGTAAAACGCCACAACGTAGCTATGATAGCAGTGGTAGTTGTGCTTGTAGTGCTCTTCCTGCTCGGTTTGCTCGTCAACACCGTGATCAGTCAGGTAGAGGCACGCCCCGAAGATGTGACCGAACAGGCTATCGCCGAGTTCGCTACTGAGGAGGATGTTCAGGAAGAAGATCCCGAGCCTCAGCGCATCGAGGAGCAGCAGCCCGAAGCACTGCCCGAGGAGATCCTCAACACCGTGAAGATGGCCGAAGTGAAATTCGTTGCCGACGACGAGGTGAAGGAGGAGATCAAGAGTCAGGATGAAATCAAGGAAACGGAAACCGCAGTCGGCGCCACCAACTTCGATCAGGGTACCGACGACCTCACCAAGACTGTGCGCGAGCACAAAAACGAGGTGATCGTCGAGGAAATCAAGCATGCCCCGGTTGAGGACAACAAGGTGTTCACTGCCGTTGAGCAGCCGCCGACATTCCCCGGTGGTGAGGCCGCCCTTATGAAGTATCTTAGTAGCCACATCAAATATCCGCCTGTGTGCGAGGAGAACGGTATTCAAGGTCGCGTGGTGGTTCAGTTCGTGGTCACCAAGACCGGACATATCGGAGAGGTGAAAGTAGTGCGTGGTAAAGACCCCGACCTCGACAAAGAGGCTGTTCGCGTGGTCAAGAGCCTGCCTAAGTTCAACCCCGGCAAGATGAACGGTAATGCAGTGAACGTTTGGTACACTCTTCCCGTTAACTTCAAACTGTCTATGTAATCCGTCAGGATATATCCCTCTTATCAGCGTAGGTTGCACTTTGTGTGCAGCCTACGCTTGCTTTAGTGGCAGCACTCATCCCGGCAATTCTTGTAGAAAACCGTGTGATTGATTATCTTTGGGCTATGTTAGACGACAGACGACACGGTGATCTGCCCGTAATTGCGATTATGCTCCTGATAGCGTTGCTATACGGAGCCATGAACTTGTTGACGTCTCCGTTGCTCGATGATCTGGCATTCTATGACCGGTTCTACAGACATGTCCGCTCAGAAGGGTTTGCCGGTTTCATAGAAGGATACGCAGGTTTCGTCAAACAGATGTATGAAGAGGACAATATACGGCTCTCTAACTGTTTTGCTGTAATATTTACCCTCAATCCGTTCACAAGGGCGTTGTTCGTTATTATCGCCGCCGCTTCAGCCGCTGCGATGTATGGAATTGCGGCCAAAGTTATATGCCGCGGAGCAGCCGACTGGCGAGTGTTGGCAATGGTGTGGTTTGCCGGGACATTGTTCCTGCCGTGGCGCGACTGTATTTTCGTCAATGTCTTTTATTCAAACTATGTCATTGCTTCTGTCATACTGCTGGTGTTTTACCGGTCATTGGCAGCTGGCAAAACAGCCCGGACTGTGCTGCTTGCAATTTTGCTCGGATGGTGGCACGAGGGATTTTCTGCAGTGGCGTTGGGCGGTCTCGCAGTTTTGGTGATCCGGCGCCGTTTTCACCCGGGAAAGTTGGTCTGGTTGTCAATCTGTTTGTTGTTCGTCGTGTCTATGCTTGCGATGACATCCCGAGGTATGCTTAGCCGAGCTACAGGTGAGTTAGACAATATGGGGCTTCTTTGTGCTCCCGGGCGGTTGTTGATGAATAATTCACTGTCGGTCCTGCTGGCGGGCTTTATTGTGGTTCAGGTGTGTTTCCGGCGTGGCAGGATTGAGTTGCGGAAGATATTTGTCCGTGATGACGCATCTTTTTTTGCCGGAGCGGTTGCAGCGGGTGTATTATTGTGTCTGTTTATTCAAGCGGCTCCCCGCACATCATTCGCGCCTCAGCTGTGTGCAGTGGTGTTGTCGGGTATTATTCTCAGAAACGTCTTTAAACCGTCATATTTAGTTCTGAATGTGTTGGCGGTTTTCGCTATCATTTTGTGTGTGTTGCATGGAGTGTATTCATGTTACTGGGCTTCGAGGTTTAAGAATCAGGATATTCATATTATGGAGCTGTTGAATGAATCAGACAGTGGCACGGTATATTATGACATGTTGATGCCTGAAGATTGTCCGACATTGCTGACACTTAATTTCCCGCTGCGTAATTTGTGGGTTAATTGGTTTCATTATAAATATCTTAGCGAACACATGCCCGATAGGGATGGACGCATAGCGGTTGTGCCAAGTGCATTGTCCGCTGATCTTGATTCGGGAGAATTGCTTGACAGTGTGTCGGGTATTCGTCGCTGCGGAAATGCAATGTATACCAAAAAGTGTCTTCACCGGTCATATTCTGATGACTTTGGATCTGTTGGCAGAACAGATGCTAAGGTGGTGTTTGAAGATGAGCCTCGCAAGGAATATCTGATGCATTGCCTTTCCATAAGATTCAGTGGATCTGACGGTGAGGATTATTACTATATAAAGATTCTTGACCGTAACAAGGGCTCAAAGCGAGTCAAAAGCATCCGTATAGTGAAATGGTAGGGTCGCCACGTTCATATCTTCCGTCGCTTTACGTCACAGTCTTGATTTCGGCAATCTATGCTGTGATGGAATGGTTTACGCCATTTCAATATGACAATCTGATGTTTGATGCTACTTATCTTATTTATTCCGGCGGATCATCGGATTTCTCGCTTGATGCCTACATGAAATATATAGATAGGATAAAGGATGTAGATAACTGGCGATTGGCTAACATACTTGCGCCGGCAAGCACTATTATTCTCGACAGCAAGCTGATATTTTCGATTTTATGCGGTTTGTGCATGGGTTTGAACGCATATCTTGGCGCATGGTTTGCAGAAGGAGACAGACGACCGTCTGCCGGGACAATCGTGGCTGTGTGGGCATTGATGATAATTGCACTGCCGTGGAGAAACAATCTGTTGACAGGCGATTATGCATTGAATTATATATTCGGAGCGACATTGTCACTTGTCACACTGTGGTTCATAGTGCAGTCGCTGAGAAGAAACAGATGGTGGCTTGAATGTAGCACCATGTTGATGTGTCTGTTGACAGGGTTATGGCACGAGGGTTTCGCCATTCCGCTATCGGTCGGCATCGTTTGCTATATAGCTGTGCGCCGGGCAAAACTACCCGAAAGAATATGGTTTTATGCTGTCGTGATTGCTGTGACGGCCGTAGTATGGGTCGTGTTCTCCCGTCAACATGAGCGGGTTGGACGCGAACTGTTGACGTTTACGGGTTTACACGGCACTATAAGGATTCTTGCATCAAATTTTATGACTGTGGCGATGTGCGTGTTCTTAGCCCTCTCATTATCGGTTAGATTCTTGCGGGATAATATCAGGCGGTGTGCTGCTCACCCTGGTTTTGTGGTATTGTCAGGTTGTGCTGTGGCCGGTATGGCGATGAGTCTTATGGTGAGACACACTGACCGCATGGCTATGTGGCCACAGATGTGCTCGTTGATAACTGTTGTCGCTCTGTGGCGTCAGCCGTCGGTCGATACTATAAGGCGTCCGGTCAGAAACACGGTGGCATTGGCTATTGTTGCAGCGTGTATATTGCAGTCGGTATATGCGATTAAGTATTTGGCAATCAACGATGCTGTGCACAGTGACATTATGTCGCAGGTGGCGTCGCGCAAAGGAGGTGGCGCGGTATATGCCGATGTGCTTTTCCCTGAAGATTATCCTGCGTTGACGCTCGGCATGATACCACGCAGTACATTTGTCGAGACATATACTTACAGATGTATCGACGGCCGTTACGGCAGAAAGGATGTTGCAGTTGTCCCGACAGCCTTAAGACGCATGACCGTTGCTGCTTGCGACACGCTTGGTGGCACTCCGGTGGTCATGCTGGTTAACGGAGAGGCATTGGTTTATGCCGACGGGAGTGCACCGTATGGCGATAGGCGCTGTGGCATCGGACTCGCTGATATAACGATGACAGATGGCCAAATACTGCGTGGGCATCAGTTTTTCCACATAGCCTTTGATGCGTCGGATGGCAAAAGATATGTTTATGTCAAACCGTTGGGTATACATTCATCAGATGTAAAGAGTTTTATAATCAATTAAATATGGCGGATAATTTTCTTGAGAGGCGTATGGATGACTATCGAAGCGGTCGGCTTTCTTCATCGGGTGCCGGCCGGGCGAAAACCATCTCGCGTCCGACTGCAATAGTGCATGTGCATGGTGAGGAAATGGCATCCCTTGTGGGGGCATTGCGCAAGCATGGAGCAGCCGTCAGTTTCAGTGGAATGGATGGCAAAACAGGTATGCTGTTGGCTCAGGAGACAGGCTCGATGTTTTGCCCTTTTGAGTTGGCAGAGGCTCTGGAGCGTGTAGTAATCGCCCGCCAGCGTATCGATGCTGTGGTCGTTGCGGGTCTGTCGTGTGTAAAACCGTTAGTCGGCAATCTTATTGCGATAGCGGATAGGGGTGTGGATGGAGCGCATCGCATAGATCCGTCGCTCGGAGCTGATGATCAGGCGCGTCTTGTAATAGCTCTGTCGAAAATATCGACAAGGCTTGAAATCGTGGCGCGCAATGACGTGGAGTGAGCGAAAAATTGCGTAACTTTACGCCATGACTCCCTTCGTTCATCTTCACGTCCACACACAATATTCCTTGCTTGACGGTCAGGCCACGATAAAAGGCTTGGTCGATAAGGCTATTGCCGACGGCATGCCCGGTCTGGCTATCACCGATCATGGCAACATGTTTGGCATGAAGGAATATCACAATTATGTGAACAAGATAAACGCGCCCCACATCAAAGCTGTGAAAGCAGCCGCCAAAGCAGTTGATGAGGCGGAACGAGCCGGAGATGAAAGCATGTTGGCTGCTGCAAGGGCTGAACTTGCCGAGGCTAAGCGCAAAGTGTTCAAGCCTATTTTCGGGTGTGAGATGTATGTTGCGCTTAAGTCACTGCATGAGACGGTCGATAAAAAAGATACAGGTCGGCATCTGATTGTTCTCGCCAAGAACAAGACGGGTTACAAGAATTTGATCAAGCTTGTGTCTCAGGCATGGACTGAAGGCTTCTATTCACATCCCCGGACAGATCTGCAGCAGCTCGCCGCCCACCGCGAAGGTCTGATCGTGTGCTCGGCATGTCTCGGCGGACAGTTGCCGAGATTGATACAGGCTGGAAACATCAAGGAAGCCGAGGCGCATGCCCAATGGTTCAAGGATACGTTTGGCGATGACTATTACATAGAGCTTCAGCGGCATCCGACAGATAAACCGGGTGGTAGAACTGAAGTTTTCGAAGTCCAGAGCCGTGTCAATCCTCTGCTGGTGGAGATTGCACGCAAGCTTGACATAAAGCTTGTGGCAACAAACGACGTTCATTTTACAAATGAAGATGATGCTGAGGCTCATGATCGTCTGATCTGCATTTCGACAAACAACTATCTCACCGATCCCAAGCGCATGCGCTATACCAAGCAGGAATGGATGAAGTCGACGGCAGAGATGAATGCTCTGTTTTCCGACATTCCCGAGGCTTTGTCAAATACGGTTGAGATACTTGATAAGGTTGAGACATACAGCATAGACCATGCTCCGATAATGCCGTTTTTCCAGATTCCGGAGGAATTTGGCACGGAGGAGGAATACCGTCGCCGCTTGACTGAAGAGGATCTGTTCAACGAGTTTACCCGTGATGAACTTGGCAATGTAGTGCTCAGTCCGGAAGATGCCAAGGCTAAAATTGAAAAGCTTGGCGGCTATGACAAACTTTATCGCATAAAGTTTGAAGCCGATTATCTGAAAAAACTGGCATATGAGGGCGCGCGCAAACGCTATGGAGATCCTTTATCACCCGAACTCGACGAGCGCATAAATTTTGAGCTGCATATCATGAAGACCATGGGATTCCCGGGGTACTTCCTGATCGTGCAGGATTTCATAGCGGCCGCCCGCGAACAACTCGGAGTCAGCGTAGGCCCGGGACGTGGATCTGCTGCCGGAAGCTGTGTCGCATACTGTCTTGGCATCACGCAGATAGATCCTATCAAATATGACCTGCTGTTCGAACGATTCCTGAATCCCGACCGAATCTCGCTCCCTGATATCGACATCGATTTCGACGATGACGGTCGTGAGGATGTGCTTCGATATGTCACTGAGAAGTATGGCGCTGAAAAGGTGGCTCACATCATCACTTATGGCACGATGGCTGCAAAAAGTGCGATAAAGGATGTCGCGCGTATCGAGCAGCTGCCATTGAGTGAGAGCGATCGTCTTACAAAACTCATTCCGGTGCATATGCCGGAGGTAAACGGCAAGGAGCTTAAACCCACACTTGCCAACTGCTATGAGCATGTGCCCGAGTTTGGTCCTGAGCTGAACAGTTCAAACCCTCTGATAGTCGAAACGCTTGATTTCGCGCGCCGTCTGGAGGGAAATGTGCGCAACACCGGTGTGCATGCGTGCGGTGTGATCATTTGCCGCGACGACATCACTGATTGGGTGCCTGTGAGCACGGCAGTGGACAAGAGTGCCGATCCAAAGAGCAAGTCAAAGCTCATCGTCACTCAATATGAAGGTTCGGTGATCGAGGAAACCGGTCTGATAAAAATGGACTTCCTCGGACTAAAGACACTTTCTATAATAAAGGAGGCAGTCCACAATATAAAGCTCACGACGGGCAAAGAGATCGATATGGACAATATACCGATCGACGACAAGAAAACCTATGAGCTTTACTGCAAGGGTCAGACTGTGGGTACATTCCAGTTTGAGTCGGCGGGAATGCAGAAGTATCTGCGCGAGCTGAAGCCAACTGTGTTCGAGGATCTGATAGCGATGAATGCGCTGTATCGTCCCGGGCCGATGGATTATATACCCGAATTTATTGCCCGTAAGCACGGACGTTCGCCGATCGTCTATGATATCCCTGAGATGGAGAAGTATCTCAAGGATACATATGGTGTGACTGTGTATCAGGAGCAAGTGATGCTTCTGAGTCGTCTGCTCGCCAATTTCACCCGAGGCCAGAGCGATACGTTGCGCAAGGCCATGGGCAAGAAGATGATCGACAAGATGAATGCTCTGAAGGAGCTGTTCTTGGAAGGTGGTCAGAAAAACGGGCATGATCCTAAAGTCTTGTCGAAGATATGGGCTGATTGGGAGAAGTTTGCGAGCTATGCGTTTAATAAAAGTCATGCGACATGCTATAGTTGGGTGGCATTTCAGACGGCTTGGCTGAAAGCTAACTATCCGGCGGAATATATGGCGGCTGTGCTTACACGCAATCTCAGTGATACGGCAAAACTCACCGGCTTCATGGATGAGTGCAAGAAGATGCACATCAAAGTGAAAGGCCCCGATGCAAATGAAAGCTTCGTGGAGTTTGGTGTCAATAAGCAAGGAGATATACGCTTTGGTCTCGCGGCAATAAAGGGCGTCGGCGAGAATGTGGTAAAGGCCATAATAAAAGCCCGTGAAGATGGTGGCCCGTTCCAGTCGATATATGATTTTGTCGAACGCGTGCCTGCCGGAACAGTCAATCGCCGTGTTTTCGAGTCGCTTGCCCTTGCTGGCGCTTTTGATTGTTTCAAGGAAGCGAAACGGGAGGATTATTTTGAGCCAACACCGCGTGGCGATACTTTTGCTGAGGCGCTTCTGCGATATGGCGCTGCATTTCAGAATGACGCGCATAATGCTGCTTTCTCTTTGTTTGGCGACGATGTTGCGGTGAACACTGCTGCCGGGCGTCCGGCGCCTGTGCCTGCTTTGGAATGGGTATCTGCCGAAAAGCTTGAGAAAGAGCGCGAACTTGTCGGTATGTATCTGTCGGCTCATCCATTGGATGACTATTATATGGAGTTGAACTATGGTTGCACTCCTTTGTCGAGATTCCAGACACAGGATCCTGTCGAAGGATCGGAAGTGACAATAGGAGGAATGGTTGTGAATTTCACATCGCGTGCAGCTCGAAACGGAGGACAGTTTGGGATATTGAAGATTGAGGATTATACCGGCAGTGCTGAGTTCATGATGTTTGGTCAGACATACATCAACTTCCACAACTTCGGTGTGCCGGGTACGCCGGTGATCATCACCGGAAAATATGAGCGTCGTTTCCAGTCGTCAGATCTCAGGTTCAACATTCTGTCTGTTCGTCTGCTGAATCAGATGAAAGGACAGGTGATCAATTCAATAACCATCGATTTGCCGCGAGAGAAACTTACAGACAATTTGTGCGCTCTGCTTTCCGAGCACGCCTCGACAGGGGACGAGCGCGAAAAAGGCACGCTATATGTAAATGTATATGATCCGTCGATCAATAGATCGGTTAGGCTTGCGGCAGGCCGTAAGTTGCCGGTCAACAGGCGATTGGTGGAAATGCTTGAAGGAGAAAACATAAACTTTACCGTTAACTAAATATCAAGAAAAATGGCATTTGAATTTACAGATCAGAATGTTAAGCAAATTATCGAGTCAGGAAAACCCGTAATGATCGATTGCTGGGCAACATGGTGTGGCCCTTGCAAAAGCATGGCACCTCTGGTAGACGAACTCGCTGAGGAGTTTGCCGAGCAGGCTGTCATTGGCAAGTATAATGTCGATGAGCAGGGTGATCTTTCCAATGAATACCGCATCATGTCACTCCCAACCATTCTATTCTTCAAAAACGGAGAGCCGGTTAAGGATCTCCGCATGGTTGGTGGTCAGACCAAAGAAACGCTGCGCGACCGCATCCAGCGTCTTCTTGAGCTCTGATAAGACTGGAAAATTATTTGCGTCCGGAAAAACTCCGTATCAAGCGGAGTTTTTCCGGACGTTCTTTGCATATTGCAAAACATTTTAACATTCATAGTGTTATAATTGTTAAAAACACGATAATGTATGGGCAGTATATATGATGTGCTGATGGACTTGCCGCTCTTCAAGGGTGTGAGCTACGACAAGATCTCGAAAATTGTGGAGAAAGCACGATTCCATTTTCTACGTTTCAGTGCCGGAGAGTCAGTGGCAGAGGCAGGGGATGCGTGCACACATATGAAATGTATAATATCAGGAAGTGTGAGGATGTCCATTGACAATCCCGATGGAAGAATCCGATTGTTGCAGACACTAAATAGCCCTGATGTTATATCTCCTGCGTTCCTTTTTGGCAGAAACACACGTTATCCGGGCAAAACATTGGCTGGGGATGATGGGTGTGGAATTGTGCAGATCTCAAAATCTGATTATATGAAGATACTGTACAACGACGAGATTTTGATGTTTAATTTTTTGAACATGCTGTCGAAAGACGCGCAAAAAGCTCTCGAGGGTGTGCTTGCTCTCACTGGTGGTTCGCTTGAAGAGCGGGTAGCTTTCTGGATAGTCGCGCTCACTCAGTCTGGGGCAACGGATATTGTGCTTGAATGCCGCCATCGCGATCTTTATTCTCAGTTCGGAGTGCCACGTGCCGTTTTCTTTCAGGCGTTGGAGTCAATGCGAGATCGCGGACTATTGGACTTTGCTACAAACAAAATAATGGTGTCTTCGAGGCGTGGACTCGTCGATTTGCTTTTGCAAAGGCTGAAATAGCATGTTGTGAGTTGTTTGAGCGCATAATTATCAGGATTACAATGCTGTAACGTTGAAGTGTAGTGTTGTCTGGTGCTTGATATTTATTCAATTAGTAAAAAGTTGTGCATGTATTTTAGTTTGATAAACAATTGCATATAAGGTTGCTTAACGTGTTGTAATATAGCTGTATAAGCATAAGGCATTATATATTTTAGTTATATGCGGGAGATCTGATGCTTAAATGATATATCGTACGCATTAATTTTGCGGATGTAAAATTTAGTTATCAGTTAAAGGAATTGCAAAAATTTGAAGGTACAGATTTTAGGTAAAAACGGATACCGTAAAATTATTTAAGCACATAAGTGTGAAGTAAAACAGAAGTGTGAAGAAAAAAATCGTGTTAAATGCAAAAAATGCCGCCTCGTGAGAAGCGGCAATTTTTATGTGGTGAGTTGGGTATTGGTTTCATGGTAGCTCCTTTCGCTTGAACGCGTCGATAAAGCTTCCCGGAGTGGCGTTGTGTATGAAAATGCCGTTGGGTGTAGCATAGTCGGCGATGTCGTGGTATGCTTTGAAAGCAATACTGAAAGAATTGAGAATCTCGTGGATCCGTACATCGCGGTAGACAGCGGTCACTCTGTCTTTTTCAGACGTCGGTTCGTTGTAGAAGTGTGGTTGGATGCTGACGACTTCGTTGTTGTCATTGACCGATAAGGTTTGTGTCCATGTGTGGTCTGCTCCAGTGATGTAGATTTCTTTGAATCCGAGCCATATGCCGCACATGATTGCGCAGACCAGAACATTGCGGGGGCGGGGCATGCCCAGTTTGTGCCGTATGGCGAAATGGCGCAGCCACCGGCAGCCTTCTACGCCTACGGCAGGGAAATGCCGGATGTCGAGATTTTCGTTGGTGAATGCCGATGTGTTGAACCCGTGCGGAAGCAACAGTGTCATTTTGTGGGTTACATTGTTTAACGCTTCAATCAAACGTTCCACATTGGGGTCGGTGGTATTGCCGAAATGTGGATCAGCAAGCACGTAGTATTCTGGTTTGATGTCGCAGAATTCAGGGGTGACAGCTGCAAAATTCACTGCCATCGCCGGCCCTTTGCGCAGCATTTCGGAATGTTGTGCGATCGTCTGTCGCAGTGACGGACCATTGCCCATTATGATAAGAGGACTTTGCCGGGTAGATGTGTCTATTGATCTACCCCTTCGGCTGCTTGTGAGGAGCTTCAGAATGCTTTTTATTGAAGTTGCGCACAATGATGTCGCGTCAGAGATTGCTTTACCTGTTGCCATGCGGCAAATTTAGCAAAAATCCAGTATCTTTGTGCTTGATATGGCTCTATATGGAGAAATACATAGAACGCGTGATGGCGGGCGGTCAGATGTGATGACAATAGATGTCGCGCGGGTGATACGCGAGCGGCTGCCGCGGCATGCACGCTATTTGCCGCCATTTTTGTTCCGTTGGATAGAGCGTTTGATCTGTCAGGAGGGTCTTAATGACCTTTTGCGCTCGAATGCCGGTCGCGAGGGCGCTGATTTCTGTAGTGGCGTTCTGTCGGATCTGGACGTAAGCTATCGCCTGATCGATGGCGGAAATATGCCGGCTGCTGATGACAGGAAAGTGGTATATGTGTCGAATCATCCGTTGGGTGCGCTTGATGGCATAGCATTGATTGATATGGTGGCGCGCCACCATGGAGTTGAGCCGAAGTTTGTCGTCAACGATCTGCTGATGGCCGTTCGACCTTTAAACAGTGTGTTTGTGCCGATCAATAAGTTCGGAAGCCAGTCGCGTCATGCAACCGATGCACTTAATCAAGCCTTTGCCGGAGACGCTCCCGTGATTGTTTTTCCGGCCGGGCTCGTGTCGCGTAAGTCAAAGAACGGCGGTGTGGCCGATCTGCGATGGAAAAAAATGGTAATCAACAAGGCTATCGAGAGTGGGCGTGATATCATTCCATTGTTTTTCGGTGGTCGCAATTCTTCTTTTTTTTATAACTTTGCAAAATTCAGGGCGAGCACCGGTGTCAAATTCAATATTGAGATGGCGCTATTGCCCGGAGAGATATTCAAGTGCCGTGGCAAGCGCTTCCCTATCGCTGTAGGCCGGAGGGTCATGAGCAGGGAACTGTCAGGCGGACGGTCGGCTGAATCTGAGATTGCAGATCTGCGTCGGATTGTCTATGATTTGGAGTCGCTCATTGTGTAATAAATATGGATCAGAAGATTATCGAAGAAGTTCCTTTGTCGTTGATTGAGGCTGAGCTCACTCCCGACCGTCTGTTGCGTCGCACCAACAAGGGCGGCAATGAAATATATGTGCTTGACGGACGTGAAGCTCCAAATGTCATGCGCGAAATCGGACGTCTGCGCGAGATGGCGTTCAGACAGGCCGGCGGTGGTACAGGCAAAGACTGCGATATCGATAGCTTCGATCTCATGGATCCGCCGTGCCGTCAGTTGATCGTCTGGGATCCTGTCGACCGAATAATACTTGGTGGCTATCGCTTCATATTGGGTGAGGATACGCGTTTTGATGCAGATAACAGACCACGGCTCGCCACAAGCCATATGTTTGATTTCTCAGAGCGGTTTATAAATGATTATCTGCCGCAGACGCTCGAGTTGGGCCGCTCGTTCGTGAGGGTTGGCTATCAATCGTCTCATCAGTCTCCAAAGACGATTTATGCTCTTGACAATCTGTGGGATGGTTTAGGCGCTCTTACTGTGGTTTATCCACAGATAAAATATCTGTTCGGCAAGGTCACGATGTATCCGAGCTACAATGCCAGTTGCCGTAACATGATCCTGTATTTTCTTGAAAAGTATTTCCCCGATCATGATCGGCTTGTCACCCCCATACGTCCGTTACAGACAGATATGGATAGTGAGGCCATGCAGACTTTGTTTTGCGGGGATTCGTTCAAGGAAGATTACAAGATACTCAACAAGGCCATACGCGATCAGGGGTACAATATCCCGCCGCTTGTCAATGCCTACATGGGATTGTCGCCCACGATGCGCATGTTCGGCACGGCAATAAACGATGAGTTCGGCAATGTCGAGGAGACCGGCATATTTTTTGCTATATCCGAGATATTCGAGGAAAAGAAGCAGCGTCATATCGGCACATACACCGATCCGCATAGAATCTGAACAATTATGGAAATACTGGCTTATCCACCGCGGGGGTTGTGGCAAGAGAGTCTTGGAAAGGCAATGTTCAAGCCACGGACAGTGCCGGAGCTGTCTGACCGTCGTCGTTCTCAGCTTGCCGCCATGGTCAGTGCGCTCGATGCGTTATATGAAGTTGAGGCGCGTCTGTGGGCCATTCCCGACAAGGCAGAGGTGCTTCCCGGTATATCGTGTTCGGTGAACAGGCGTCCATGTGACAGTGTGACGGTAGTGCTCCCTGACGATGCCGGAGCTGCCGAGGCTGCGTCGGTGGTTGCTGCGGCAAAGGCAGTAGGTGTAGGGGATATAAAGATTGAAGTTGCCGGTAATGCCGGCCATCTTTCGTCTGAGGTGCATTATGCACTCTCGTTGCAGTTGCCCGGTGTTGTGCCGGATGTGGCAAGAGGAGATACAGAGCGCACTTCACGCCGAGTAATACTTGGATGCGCTACGATGCCGGTTACGGCCTATGATGTTGTGCTTCCGAGGCATCGAGGCATAGTGATGGTTGCTGACGGGCATTCTGATATGCAGGCGCTTGTGGCTGACATAAACGAAGTGACGTCGGCTGGATTTCAGCTGTTGTTGCTCACAAGCTGTGGTGCGCTTGCCACTGATCTTCCCGCGATGGTTGCTTGTGAAGGATTGACAGTGGCGCTTCTCCGTTATGATTCAGATGTGGCTGATGTTCTCAACATGCTTGAGCCGCAACTCATTATAGCGGCAAGTGAAGACAATCGCTCTCTTGTCGGTATGCTGTCGGTCGATGCCACTGTGGTGCTTGGCCCGGTGCCGAAGAGTGATAATGGTCGCGCGTTGCTGTCAATTGCCACGTCGGTAGTGCCGGTGCATGTGTTCACGAGAAGTCTTGCAGTGATCGATCCGATCACTTGCGCCCGAACGACGGACTGATCCGCAGTCGGGAAGCTGCGCCCACTGTGGCCAGACAGCACACCATCGTCCATGCGAAGAATGCCGTGTAGCTCCCGAGAGTTTCCTGTATCCATCCTGCCGCCATTCCGGGCAGCATCATTCCAAGAGCCATAAGGCCGGTGGCTATGGCATAGTGCGATGTGCGGTTAGCCCCCATAGCATAATATATAAGATAGAGGGTATATGCCGTAGAGCCGAATCCATAACCGAGTTGTTCGATGGCCACGCAGATATATATTGTCAGCAGATGAGGATCGGGTGCTATGCTGAGATATAGGAATGTGGCGCATGTCAGTGACATTGCCCATGCCATCGGCATAAGCCATCGTTTCAGGCCGCCTTTAGCCGCCACAATACCACCGACGATGCCACCTGCCATCAGCGAGATCACACCAACAGTGCCGTAGACCATTCCCACCTGTGCGGTTGACAGTCCCATGCCTCCTTGCTCTGCCGGATCAAGAAGAAAAGGGTTGATCAGTTTTACCAGTTGAGCCTCGGGCAGACGGTAGAGCAGCATGAAAGCTATGGCAGTACCGGCTTGCGGTTTGTTGAAGAAGCCGCGGAATGTGGCGATGAAGCCGGAGAGTATGCTACGTGCCGACTCGGTCGTAGGACGGAGCTTGTCAGCTGCGGGATGTGGCAATATAATTGAGTGCCACACCGCCATCAGCAATAAAGCGGCGCTCATGGCGCCCATCGCCACAGCCCAGGCGAATGGTATCGATCCGGTAGACTGTTCGAGAATTCCTGCAAGCACCACGACTCCACCTTGGCCGGCAACTATGGCAACGCGATAAAATGTGGTGCGGATGCCGACAAACAGCGATTGGTCGTGTTGGTCGAGTGCGAGCATGTAGAATCCATCCGATGCAATGTCGTGTGTCGCTGAGGCAAAAGCAGTGAGCCAAAATGCCGCAAGTGTTGCCGTGAATAATCCCGGAGCAGGAATTAATAGCGCAACAGCTGCGAATGTAGCGGCCAGAGTCCACTGCATTGTCACTGTCCACCAACGTTTCGATCGCAGTATGTCGACGAATGGACTCCATAGCGGCTTTATCACCCAAGGCAGATACAGCCAACCGGTGTAGAGCGCTATGTCGGTGTTGGATATCCCCATGCGCTTGTACATTATCACCGATACAGTCATCACGGCGACATATGGCAGCCCTTGCGCGAAATATAGGGTTGGGATCCATGCCCACGGCGAAATCTGTCGGTTGATCAGACTCATTTGTAGATGCGTTGGATTGATGCTCCACGGTAGTAGTGGAGCAGTATGTCGTGGTAGTTGTATCCTTGCTCGCCCATCATGGCGGCGCCGATCTGACACAGGCCTACGCCATGTCCCCAACCTGCGCCGTGTAGCGCGAATCTGAGCGGTAACCCGGTGTTGTCCGTTCCATGCCGTTCGACAACGAATGCCGAGCTATAGAGATGGCTGGTGGAGAGCGCACGCCGTATGGCAAGCTCCTTTCCGATTGTCATGCAGCGTTTAGTGCCTATTATGGTAAGACGGTAGATTCGTCCGGACGTGCCGCGTGCTTCAGGCACAAGATCGATTATCTGTCCGAAATCAATTCCGGTGCGGTTGTGTAGGATTGAGGACAGTTCACTCTGGTCGTATTCTACGCTCCATCTGTAGAAGTCGCTTGTCTCCCTGTCGTAATTGTTCATTACTTGATCGAGCACAGTGGTGTCGTCAGTGTTGCAGAATGCATCGGGTTGCGACATTATCCATTGTCGGGCGTTGCTTTCCACCCTAAGGTCGGGTAAGTGCGTATCCGTTTTGCTGTCGGACCCGGCGGTGAGATAGCGGTGGTGAACAGGTGCCCAGCAGTTCTCGAACAGCTCAAATGCGCCGCCACAGCATTTCGAGAAACGGGCGTCACAGATCTGTCCCTGGTCGGTGAGAACTTCTCCACGAGTCGCAGCAACGGCTTCTACCGCTTTTTGCGACATACGCGAAATGCCCTGATAGCGTTGGCAGTGATCGTCGGCGCATACGTCAAACTCAGTGTGATCTTCGCGATCCCACCACATGATCATCTCTTTATCCGATGTCATCCGGTCGTCCGGCTGATCGCTCGTGGAGTCGCGTTGCAGCATGGCAATCAGCCACGACCTCGATATCACAGCATGAGCCTTCAGCAATTCGGTCGATGCCTGTGCGCTCATTTCTGATGAGATCACGCTTTTAAGATAATCTTCTGCCGCAATGAGATTAATGGCTATAAGTTTGCCGTTATGGGGTTTGAGCAAAAGAGCGCCACTGAATCGTTGGGTCTCATGGCGTTGCCAATGAAAATCAACACCAATCGTCACATCACTGATCTCAAAAGAACAGGAGCCGGGATCAGTTGGGGTGAATGTGCGATGAGGATCACATTTGCCCGTGTAGGAAAATGTCATATCGCCTGACACTTTTGATCCGTCGGATGAGTCGGTGAATTGACCGTTGAACCGGATGGCCAGTGATGGTGCGGTGATGATCCCCACCTTTATTAATGGTTCTGTCGTCATTTCAATACTTCATTAAATATCCGTGAGAGGATCTGTGGTGTGACCGAGTCGAAATCAGATCGTCGGGGAAGCACCACGGCGCCGGCAAGATCAAGCGATGCCGGACTGAATAATATGCCGTCGTCGCCATAGCAATCAGGCCGGTGTTTCGCACGGTGAAAGATTGCCCATTGAATATCCTGTCCATCGAAGCGGCACAGAATGTTGATGTTTTCATCGTCGCCGACGCAATTGTCGGCCGGATGCCCGGGCCACCGGTCGATAGCACGCCACATCGGTATATGTTCCGACGGCACGGCTTGAAAGTGCATGTGGTCTGGAGCGGAAGCACCGCAAGATGCTCCGTTGAAAAATACAGTGTAGCCCGGGAGCTCACGGGCGATCATCTCCATATCGTGCAGCTTTCCTGTCACCGACTGAGGTATATGGCTGACGGAGGCTATGGTCAGGTGTCCCGGGAAAATAGGGTAGGGGTTTACGAGTATTTCATAGTTGTGCCATCGCAACGATTGCTGCCGCTCCGGCCGGTTTTCCTTGCACAGGAAGCATGGTCGAGCCGCAATGCTTTCAGCATCAGTGCGCGCTGTGGTAGATCGCATGCGTGAAGGATTGTGGATAAGGTTCATCTCCACACCATCAACTGCCACGCCGCGGATCATGCACCCTTCGGTGGATGGGGCTTCTGTTGCCAACATCAGTGCTACACGGGTCAGGAGTGATTGACGCGCTTCGATTTCAGCAGTGCGTATAGAGTCTTTGTAGGCGTTGTTGGCGTTTATTCGTTGCTGGGGGAGCGATGCATCGGAATTGCCTTCCCACCGGCGGCACAGGTAAAGGCTGTCGTATATGCGTGCTATCCGATGGTTGCGGCAGATGCGCAGTGCCATCGAATAATCTTCACCATAGCTTACGTCGGGAAACCGTAACTTACGCACAATGTCGGTAAGAAATGCTCTTGGTGCACCGAGACCATTGATGCGCAGTGCATTGTTGGGACCGTTGCTATCAGTCCATTCGCGATGGTCGATCAATCCCGGAGTAATTGTGTTGAGGGAGAAATCGGTCAATGTGTAGCTGCCGATGACCATTGCGGCTTTTTCGGTGCGGAACGTGTCAACGATGCGTTGCAGCACATCTGTCGATGCGTACAGGTCATCGCTGTCGAGCTGTATGGCGAATCGTCCGCAGCATTCGTGATCGATGGCTATGTTCCAGCATCCGCCTATGCCATGCCCGCTTTCCGGTGGGATTACATGTATCAGACGTGGATCGCACTTGCATTTTTCGGCAATACGTTCGGTTGTGCCGTCGGTGGAATAGTTGTCGACAACAATGACATTGAAGTCGAAGTCGGCGATCTGTCCGAGTGCGCTCCCGATGGCGTCCATTATCGTGGATACGCGGTTGCGAACAGGTATGATCACGGATGCCTCGACCGGAAACGACCCTGAATCGATGTCGGCGTCGGGGCGTAGCGGTGGAAGAAATGCCCCGATTGAAATGAGGTGTGATGTCGCCACGCTTTCCATCTCGATCTGTGTGTCGCGGTTGCGCGGATCAACATAGTCGAATTGGTCTGTTGCTGATTGCCGTGCACAATACACAGGTTCGGCCATATGCGCTACTGTTCCTCGCCGCGAAAGAGCGAGTTTCAGTGCGTAGAGAGCGCTAGTTTTCAGGCCGTCGGGGATGTCGCTGATGGCATCGGCCAAAGCTGAGCGGCTGACAACAAGCAGCGGCCCTGTGTCGAAATCATCGCGCAGAGCGCCTCCACATGACCAATCTATCACAGGATGGTCATGGCGGTCGGCATAAGTCAATACGGCCTTGTGATCTGCTGCGAAGTCGAGCAGTGAGATCAGTGAGCTTTCGTTGGCGATGATGTCGGTGTCAGACGGCGCGATGAGTGCATATCCGTCATTTGATGCCAGCATTAGCAGCTTGCGGATGCTTTCGGTCGAATAGCCGTCGATGTGGTATATTGTGGTGTCGTGGGTCATTTTATAAGATCGAGTGCTTGATCTAAGTAGTCACGTGCAGGATCGAGCCATGCCACTGTGGTGTCGCGCTTGAGCCATGTGAGCTGCTTTTTCGCATATACGCGGGTGTTTTTTGCTATTCGCGGTATGGCTATCTCCCGGGGCATCGTGCCGTCGAACATCGCAAATAGTTCTTTATAGCCTACGGTGTTGAGTGAGTTAAGATGGCGCAGGTGATAGACCCGCCGTGCCTCCTCCTCCCATCCGGCAGCAATCATGGCGTCTGTCCGGGCGTTGATTCTCGCAAACAGGGTGTCGCGGTCGAGATTTATGGCCAGTTTGATCACATCGAAATGCCGGGCGCTGTTGCCACGGTGTCCGATGAGGGATGAATAAGGGCATCCGGCCTCAATGGACACCTCGGCAGCGTGTATGAGCCGTTTGTGATTGGATAGATCGGGGGCGGTGTGAAGATATTGAGGATCTAAATGCTCAAGCATATGTGTGATGCCGTCGATTCCCACTGATCTATATGTTTCGAGCACTTTATCGCGAACCGTCTGGCTCACGGTCGGCAACTGGTCGAGACCGTCGACCAAAGCATCGATATATAGCATCGAACCTCCGCACACTATGGCTGAGTCGTGTGTCTGCCACAGTCTGTCGAGTATCGTCCGGGCATCATCTGCCCATCGGGCGGCGCTGTAATACTCATCGAGTCCGAGGAATCCGACGAGATGGTGTCTGGCCGCCGCGAGCTGTTCAGGCGTCGGTGCAGCTGTGCCGATCGGTATGTCGCGAAACACCTGACGCGAATCGGCCGACACGATTTCCGTGTCGAGCCGTCGCGCCAGGCGTATGGCAATGTCTGTCTTTCCGCTCCCTGTCGGACCGGTGACGACAATCAGTAGAGGCCGTTTGCGGATCATCAGCCGCGTTCGGCCACGATGCGTGCTATCTGTACGATTACATCGGTGGCTTTCTCCATCGAGGGTACGGGCACAAATTCATAGCGTCCGTGGAAGTTGAGGCCTCCGGCGAAAAGGTTGGGACAGGGCAGACCTTTGAATGAAAGCTGGGCACCGTCCGTGCCGCCTCGAATGGGCACCACCTTTGGCTCAACGTCTGCATCAATCATCGCTTGTTTGGCTATTTCGATGATATGGGGCAGTGGCTCGATCTTCTCACGCATGTTGTAGTACTGATCCTGAATGTCGAGCGTGGCCACTCCGGGGAACTCATTGTTGATCTTGCGGGTGAGATGCTCCATCTCTTTCTTGCGACGCTCGAAGCGGTCGCGGTCGTGGTCGCGAATGATATAGGTGAGCACGGTCTGTTCGACAGTACCCTCCATGCCCACGAGATGATAGAAGCCTTCATAGCCTTCGGTGTGTTCGGGTGTCTCCCATCGCGGCAGCATGATCACAAATTGGTTCGCAATTCTCAATGAGTTGATCATCTTGTGCTTGGCGTAGCCCGGGTGCACGTTGCGGCCGGTGAATGTGATGCGTGCCACGGCAGCGTTGAAGTTCTCATATTCGAGTTCGCCGATCTCACCGCCATCCATTGTGTAGGCCCAGTCGGCGGCAAAATGCTTGACATCAAATTTGTGCGCGCCTTTGCCGATCTCTTCGTCGGGATTGAACGCTATGCGTATGTCGCCATGTTTCACCTCGGGGTGAGCTTGCAGGTATGCCACGGCCGAAATGATTTCAGCAACACCGGCTTTGTCGTCGGCGCCGAGCAGAGTGTTGCCGTCGGTGACTATAAGATCCTGTCCGACATAGTGCGACAGCTCGGGGAATTCGCTTGGCGACAGCACGATGTTCTTATCCTTGTTGAGGATGATGTCTCCTCCGTCGTATTTTTCAACGATGCGTGGCGAAACATTGTGTCCTGACATGTCGGGCGATGTGTCGAGATGCGCGATAAATCCGACTGTAGGCACCTTGCGGTCGATGTTTGATGGCAGTGTGGCCATCAGGTATCCGTTGTCGTCGAGGGTGATGTCGCTAAGCCCCATGGATTGAAGCACTTTCTCAAGATGCTGGGCAAACACCATCTGACCCGGTGTCGAAGGCGTGAGGTTGGTCTCTTCGTCGCTCTGGGTGTCGAATCTGACATATTCCAGAAAACGGTCAACTACGTTCATTGCAATATTAGATATTAAAGTAAGATTCAATGTGCAAATTTACGAAAAATTCCCCAAAGCCCCAATTCTAAAATGTGAGTGGCCGATATCGGGCTGTCGATATGTTATATTTTGTTAATAATGCTGCATGCCGGTTGCGGTTTGTGTGCGATGTGTGGTGTTAATATGCGGAAAAAGCGTACCTTTGCACACCGATTATGTCCAACTCCGATTGGCGGAGTGGGGCGGTTGGCCTTTGGCCGGGTCGTCCGTCGTTCTTCGCCAGGCAAGTTAACTTTTAATCATTAAAGCATTTAATTGTGGATACATTAAGCTACAAAACCCTTACTCCCAACGCCCAGAGCGTGACCAAGGAATGGTTGGTGGTTGACGCTACCGATCAGGTGCTCGGCCGTCTGTGCTCTAAGGTGGCAATCCTTCTGCGTGGCAAGAACAAGCCCTGCTACTCACCTTTCGTAGAATGCGGTGACAACGTGATCATCATCAATGCCGACAAAGTTCGTCTTACAGGCAAAAAGTGGACTGACCGCGAGTATCTCCGCTACACAGGCTATCCCGGCGGACAGCGTGTCAGCACACCCGAGGTGCTGATGAAAAAGTCATTCAACAAGCACATCAAGCCCGGCTTCAATCCTTTGTTCACCAAAGTGATGAAAGGCATGCTCCCCAAGAACCGTCTTGGCCGTGCAATCATCGGCAACATGCATGTGTACAATGGTCCGAACCATCCCCACGAGGCACAGAGCCCCCGTGTAATCGACATCAACACCGTTAAATAATTAATCACGTCAAGATGGAAACAGTTAATGCAGTAGGCCGCCGCAAAGCCGCTATCGCCCGTGTCATCGTGAAGGAAGGCAACGGCACGATCATCATCAACAAGCGTCCCCTCGACGTGTATTTCCCCTCGTCGATCCTCCAGTATATCGTCAAGCAGCCCCTGTCAACTCTCGAGGCTACTGAAAAGTACGATATCAAGGTCAACCTCGACGGTGGCGGTTACAAAGGTCAGGCTGAGGCTCTCCGTCTCGCTATCGCCCGTGCCCTTGTCAAGATCAATCCCGAAGATAAGTCGGCTCTCCGTGCTGAAGGCTTCATGACACGCGACCCCCGTGCTGTCGAGCGTAAGAAACCCGGTCGTCCCAAAGCACGCAAGCGCTTCCAGTTCTCAAAGCGTTAATGAAATTATCATCATGCAGCCTTATGATGGCGGCATGACAAATAAGTGTTTAGTATCTAAACCTGTGAGATGGACACGTTCCCTACCCGCAGGTTAAAAAAATCAGAACGTAAACAACCCCTACAACAAAAATGGCAACACCCACTTTTGATCAACTCCTCGAGGCAGGCTGCCACTTCGGTCACCTCAAACGCAAATGGAATCCCGCAATGGCGCCCTATATCTTCATGGAGCGCAACGGCATCCACATCATCGACCTCTACAAGACCGCCGCTAAGGTGGAAGAGGCCGCAAATGCACTCAAAAACATTGCCAAATCGGGCAAAAAGGTACTCTTCGTAGCTACCAAAAAACAGGCCAAACAAGTTGTGGCTGAAAAGGCCGCAGCAATCAACATGCCCTATGTCATCGAACGCTGGCCCGGCGGCATGCTGACAAACTTCCCTACAATCCGCAAGGCTGTCAAGAAGATGGCTGCCATCGACAAAATGTCGAAAGACGGCACTTTTGATAACCTTTCAAAGCGCGAGAAACTGCAGATCAGCCGTCAGCGCGCCAAACTCGAAAAGAACCTCGGTTCGATCGCCGACCTCAACCGTCTGCCTTCGGCTCTTTTCGTAGTTGACGTGATGAAAGAGCACATCGCTGTTGCTGAGGCTACCCGTCTTGGTATCCCCGTGTTCGCTATGGTTGACACCAACTCAAATCCCGATCTCGTTGACTTCGTGATTCCCTGCAACGACGACGCATCAAAGTCGATCGAGCTGATCCTCGACACCGTATGCTCGGCAATGGCAGAGGGTCTCGAAGAGCGCAAGGTCGAGAAGGCTGATGCTCCCGCAGAGGCTGAGGCCGATGCTGCTCCCCGTCGCGAGCGTCGCCGCGTGAGCCGCAAGGCCGCTGAGGCTGAGGCTCCCGCCGCTGAGGCTGCTGAGGCACCTGCTGCCGAGGCTCCCGCCGCCGAGTGATTCGCCGCGCTTAATTAATCTAAATTCGTAACAAACCGCTAATATCTAAGAATATGGCAGTAACAATGGCAGAAATCACCAAGCTGCGCCACCTCACAAGTGCCGGCTTGATGGACTGCAAGAAAGCTCTGGCAGAGACCAATGGCGACATCGAAGCCGCCGTGGAGATTCTCCGCAAGAAAGGTCAGGCTGTAGCAGCCAAGCGCGAAGACCGTCAGGCTGCTGAAGGATGCGTGCTTGCCAAGACAAACGGCAACTATGCATGTATTGTCGCTCTCAACTGCGAGACCGACTTCGTAGCCAAAAACCAGGGATTTGTCGATCTCACATCGAAAATCCTCGACGTGGCAGCCGCTAACAAGATCCAGTCGCTCGACGAACTCAAGGCTCTCCCCATCGAGGGTCTTACTGTAGCCGATAAGATTGTCGAAGAAGTTGGCAAGACTGGCGAGAAGATGGAGATCGGCTCGTTTGAGTGGATCGAAGCTCCCTCTGTGGCTGCTTATGTTCACTTCGGCAACAAGCTCGCTACTATCGTCGGTTTCAACGAACCTGATGTTGACACTCAGGTAGGCCGCGACGTAGCCATGCAGGTTGCTTCGATGAACCCTGTGGCTGTCGACCGCAATGCTGTTCCCCAGAGCGTGATCGACGGCGAGATCGCTGTGGCTGTTGAAAAGACCAAAGCCGAGCAGGTGCAGAAGGCTATCGACGCAGCTCTCCGCAAGGCCGGTATCAACCCTGCCCACGTTGACAGCGAAGACCACATCGAGTCTAACATGTCGAAAGGTTGGATCACTCAGGAAGACGCCGATCGCGCCCGCCAGATCATCAAGGAAACCGGCGAAGCTAAGGCAGCCAACCTCCCCGAGGCAATGATCCAGAACATAGCCAATGGCCGTCTCAACAAATTCTTCAAAGAGTCTACTCTCATGGAGCAGGAATTTGTCAAGGACAGCAAGATGACAATCGCCCAGTATCTCGACAGCCAGAAGAAAGGCCTCGTAGCCGTATCCTTCAAGCGTGTCAACCTCAACGAGGACTGATGCCAAGGCGAGCCTGAAAAGGTCATAATTTAGTAAATTATCAGTGAGTTGCGCCCACCCTCTATAAAGCGTAGGGCGCAACTCTTTTATAATATTACAATCTGGCGAATATTAGGAATTTCTGAGAGACTTGGTCAGATACAGAAATTCCGATTGGTAGTTGAATGACATCTTTATTGCTATGAGATTGAAAGAGAAAATTAAGGTTTGGTGGCCGTTGGCTGCGCTCTATGCTGTGGTGTTGGCGCTGTCGATGCTTCTTGAGCCTATGGGCGATGATTGGTTTTTTCTGCGCTATCTGCCGGGAGTCGACGGATGGAGTATGATCAGTAGCTACAATTGGCTGCACGATTGCCTGTTGTTGCCGCGCGATTATTGGCGTCCGATTGAGGATGTGATGATGACGCTCGAGGGGCGTCACCCATGGCTCTTTCCATATCTCAACCATTTTGCAGCGGTGACGTGCGGCTTCATTACTGCTGCAATTGCATGCTCACTGGCTATTAGACGGCTTGGTGTCGGGGCTCGCGCGATGGTGTGGGTCACCACGTTGGGAATGATCATGGCCAACAATATGGGAGCACTCCTGTCGATCGACTCGATCACCCAGACCTCGGCAACAATGTTTGGCATAATTTCGGTGGCGCTGTTTTGCAGCTCGCTGCCTGCCCGGTGGCGTTATCCACTGTGGATTATTGCGGGCTTCATGGCATGCCTGTCGAAAGAAACGGGTGTGGTGTGTTTCGTGGCCGGGCCGCTTTTCAAACTGGTGTGTACCTATCGCGGACAAGTCGGTGTGTCGGTAAAGTCGATGATCGGCAGGGGAATGCGTATGGTTGGCGTGGGACTTGTGCCCGCTGTGATCTATCTCGGAGCATATGCGACGCTTAAGCATATGGCCGAGCCAACTGAGGTTGCTGCTGCTACAACAGTTGCAGCGCAGGCTGACCGTCCCGATTTCATGGAAAACCTCACCGAATCACAGATGTCGCATCGGTTGACGCCGGCCACGTTCATAAAAAACATAGCCATTGAATATGTGCTGGGCATATGGCCGGTCGACACCAGTGCCGTCTACTATCCCAATCGGTTGCTCTTAGTGCTGACAGCGCTGCTTGGAATAGGAGGAATCGTATTGATCTATAGATTACTGCGTGGAGGTAAAGGCAGAGTCGAACTTGTCGGGTTGATGCTCATTGTACTCGTTGCCTCTGCGCCATCGATGATCACACGTGCTGGCGAGATCTATCCTTTCATATCCAACATTTATCTTCTCATGCTTATAGGTGTGCTCGTCAGGGATGCGACGTGGACACGCGCTATGACGACTATGCTCGCCATGTGGCTCGCAGCCACGCTTATAACTGATATTCACAAATTTTCGCTTGCCTATCGCGGCGGTATGATCTGCCGCAATATGGCAATAAAAGTGAAGCAGGCCACACCAGCGGGTGTGGGCAAAGTGATGTGGACGGGACCCGATGAGCGACATCTCGACAGAGCAGGCGAGGCGTTCAATGTCAGTCCCTACAAGACATTTATGCGTGGAGCGGCGGTCATGCGCGAGTTTGACTATAAGGAGCCGGCTGAAGTTGATGCATTGGTGATCGAGCCCGGACGTTGGAGCGAGGCGACGATCGACAGCATAGCCCGCGAAGCCACCGGACGTGGCTATGACTGCCTGTGGGTGACCATCGGCACATCGGTGAGAGTGATCGATCTGCGTTAGGAAATACGGCTCCAGTCGGTTGTGCGCTCTGCCAGACGTGCCAGTTCGGTCGACAGCCGCTGTCCTGTGGGCGTTGACAGCTCGGGATCGTGGTCGAGCAGATCGATGGCCGTGTCGCGCGCCAGCTGAATTATCTGGCCGTCCTGTGCCAGATTGGCAATTTTTAAATCGAATGGCATGCCACTCTGCATAGTGCCCTCGATGTCGCCCGGGCCGCGCATCTTCATGTCGGCTTCGGCAATCACAAACCCGTCGGTGGTCTCGGTCATGAGTTCAAGGCGCTTGCGCGTGTCGCGGGCTATCTTCTGTTTGGTCATAAGAATGCAGAAACTCTGTCCTTCACCACGTCCGACGCGCCCTCTGAGCTGATGCAACTGCGACAAGCCGAAGCGCTCGGCGTTTTCGATAACCATAGTGGTGGCATTTGGCACGTTCACACCCACCTCGATCACAGTCGTTGCAACAAGGATTTGTGCTTGACCCGATGCGAATAGCTGCATCTGCCAGTCTTTTTCAGCCGGTTTCATACGGCCATGTACAAATGCCACCTTATAGTCGCGGAACACCTCCCTGATCTGTTCGTACCCTTCTTCGAGGCTGCGCAGATCGAGTTTCTCATTCTCTGAAATAAGTGGGTAGACAATATAGATCTGCCTACCTTGCCGCAACTGACGCCCTATGCCTTGGTATACTTGGAAACGCTGTGTGTCGTAGCGCAGCTTGGTCACGATAGGTTTGCGTCCGGGTGGTAGTTCGTCGATCACCGAAACGTCGAGATCGCCGTAGACTGTCATGGCCAATGTGCGCGGAATAGGTGTTGCTGTCATCACCAGCACATGTGGAGGTGCTATAGTGTTTTTCTTCCAGAGTCTGGCGCGTTGTGCTACGCCGAACCGGTGTTGCTCATCGATCACTGCCAACCCGAGATTCCGGAATCTAACCGGGTCTTCGAGAAGTGCGTGAGTGCCTACGAGTATATGCAGAGAGCCGTCGGCAAGCTGGCTGTGTATCACTTCGCGTTGTTTGGCAGGGGTCGAACCGGTGAGCAGTTTCACGTTTATCCCCAGTGCGTTTGACCATTCTGACAGAGTCTCGAAGTGTTGTGTCGCCAATATCTCTGTCGGAGCCATCAGTGCGGCCTGTTTGCCATTGTCGAGCGCTATGAGCATGCATAGCAGGGCAACGAGCGTTTTGCCGCTGCCGACATCGCCTTGAAGCAGACGATTCATCTGCCGTCCCGATTTCATGTCGGCATGAATCTCGCGCACGACACGCTTCTGAGCCTCGGTTAGCGGGAATGGCAGCACACGGGTATAGAATCCGTTGAAATACTGTCCCACGCGGGGCATGGCTATTCCTCCCGATGCGGTCTTGCGCCGGCGTGCATATCGGTTGATGTTGAGCTGAAGGAAAAACAGTTCCTCGAATTTCAGCCGCAGCCTCGCACGTTCGAGTTCAGCGCCTGAGCGTGGAAAATGAATGTTGATCAGAGCTTCGCGCAGCGGCATCAGATGCAGGCGAGCTGTGATGGATTCCGGAATGGTATCGGTCAGCGATTCCATCTGCCGGCTTTCGACAATGGTTCGTGACCATGTGGCGAATGAACGTGAAGTGACACCTTTTTGTCTCAAACCTGTTGTCAGTGGATACACTCCGCGTTTCTCCGGTGCCGAAGCCGCCGATGCCTCGCTGTCTACCTCGGGGTGCGTCATTGACCATCTGTTGTTGAACCATGATGGTTTGCCGAATACCACATATTCTGTTCCTGTTTGATAGGCTTTCCTGATTTTGCTTATAGAGTTGAACCACACAGCCTCCATAAGCCCGCTGCCATCGCTGAACAATCCGATCAGGCGGCGTTTTGCACCCTCGCCCTGTTCTGTGAATGTCACGAACCGGCCTTTGACCTGAACCATAGGCATCTCGCCCGCAGTTGAAAAATCCCTGATCCTGTATATCGTTGACCTGTCGATATAATGTGTGGGGAAATGATACAGCAGGTCGCGGAATGTCTTTATCCCCAACTCTTTTTCCAGAAGCTTGGCGCGCTGTGGCCCTATGCCCTTCAGAAATTTGATGTCGGTCGATCGCAGCCGGTTCATCGCATGTGCATCAACGCTATCTCAATGTCGCCGGGGCGTGTTATCTTTATATTGCACGGATCACCGTCTACCAAACGTAGTGCATTGTGTCCGGCCGCCTCCATCACCGAAGCGTCATCTGTGAATGCTGGGGAATAGGGTAGGGTGTAGGCATGACGGAGCATATCCCCGCGAAATGCCTGTGGTGTCTGCACGGCACGCATTACGCTGCGGTCTGCAGCCTCCGACCGCCCGTCTGGCAAAATGCGCCGCAGCGAGTCTGTCACCTCAACAACAGGGATGCATCCGTCACCATCGACCGCCATCACCCGATCCATCAGTTGCCGGGTGATAATAGGTCGGGCGCCATCATGCACAGTGATCACATCAGCGCTCTGTGCAGCCGTTGTTGCAATGGCATTGCGCACGCTTTCCCATCGTGTGGCGCCACCATAGACAATCGTCGGAGTGACAAATTTGTGCTGTTCACACATATCGTCCCATAGATGTCTCATATCGGCGCTTATGACGAGCACAATCTCAGCTCCATCGCCACCATATCGGCGCATCCTGTCGATGGTTTCCATCAACACTGGGCGATTGCCGAGCAGACAATATTGTTTAGGCAGTCGGGCGCCGAAACGGCTACCGCTTCCTGCTGCCACTATGATATGACAAATCCGCTGTTGGTTCATAACAACAAAGATACGAATAAGTCGAGAGCAAAGCCAAATAAATTTGGCTTTGCCGAGCGGGAGTATCTAAGACACCAGTCAATGATACGAATAAAACCATTGGCAATCCACAGGTGTTAAATAAATGTGAAACCCGAAGAATTTGACATCAGCATCCGTTCGATTTCCGAACTGCAGCAACTCAACGTCATCCACCGATGGGAGATGATGCGGCACACAGATACCTCACCGGTTGAAAGTGCAGTGACGGTGGCTTTCGATGAGCCTGACGGGTCAGACGACACCGTAGCGCTCAGGCTGGGAGTGCGCTATACCGCCATGCGTGGCGACGTCATGCGTCCGTTGCTAACGTATTTCATCCGTGTTGAGTTTGCCATCTCAGGAGTCACACATCGGGCACTTGTCACAGATAGTGCGGTGTATCTTGCCACGGGACTGTTGTCGGTCATGCTCAATGTGTCAATCGGCGCGTTGAGAGGTATGCTTGCTATACGCACATCGGGTACATTCCTGTCACGTCATCCACTCCCTATGCTGTCTGTGGCAGATCTGCTGGCGAGTCTGACTGCCAGCGCGCAATAAGAGTTTGTCATCCACATAATAAATTGACGGTGTGCCAAATCAGATTGACACACCGTCATGTTTAAGGTGCTGTATTCTCAGATGTCGCTTTTAAAGCGTGCCGTCCGACAGGTCCATCTCGTCAAACGATCCGGCGTCAAACTCATCGTCGTTAAAGTCAGTCGAACCGTAGAACTCGTCATCAAGATCAAGCCCTGGCGCAGATGTTCCGGCTTTGGCAGCCTTGGCGTCGATCATTGCATCAAACACATCGAGATCCATTTCCTGCGGAGGAGCCGTACCCTCGCTCTTGGTGCATTTGGGCTCTGAGAGATATTGTCCCGGCTCGGTGCGGCGCAGTTCCATGAAAAAAGACCGGTCGGTCATGTAGTCGAATGTGAATATCAGACGTTGACCTTCATCTTCGATAAAATCCGACAAGGTAGTCTCATCCATGAGGTATACTTCCTCCGACGAGTCGTTGCCCATGTCTTCAAGAGTGATCTCCTTGCCTTTTTCCCAACCTTCTTCGCAGATGAAAAACGACGACATTTGCCCGCGGTTGTAGCCTGCGGCATCAAGCACTGCATCATGCAGATCGATAAACTTGGCATCGGCATCAATCTGAATCTCGCGCATGAAGTCGTCTGATTCGTCAGACACGAGCCGGAATGTGAATATCATGTCGTTTTGGCCGGTTGGTTATTTGAAACGTGCCCAGTCGACATTGCGCATGTCGCCCGAACGATTGAACTCATTGTGGAACTCAAGAGCGCATTCCAGACGGTGAGGTGTCTGACCCATGCGGCATAGTTTCAGATAGTCGCGCAGGAGCTCGCGATATGCCGGATGTGCGCAATTATCGATGATCTCGTGAGCACGCTGCAGCGGATCTTTGCCGCGCAAATCGGCTACGCCCTGATCGGTGATGATGATGTCGACCGAGTGCTCTGAATGGTCTACGTGAGATACCATAGGCACGATGTTGGAGATCTGGCCAGCCTTGGTGATCGACGGGCAGGAGAATATCGAGATATAAGCGTTGCGTGTGAAGTCGCCTGAACCACCTATGCCGTTCATCATTCTCACACCGGTCACGTGGGTTGAGTTGACGTTGCCGAAAATATCAGCTTCGATAGCGGTGTTCATCGAGATAACGCCTAATCGGCGCACGACTTCGGGGTTGTTGGATATTTCAACAGGACGGAGTGCCACCTTGTCGCGGAAGAAGTCGAGATTGTTGAAAAGATCCTCTTCGGCTTCGTCGCTCACAGTAAGTGCGCAGGTCGAGCCAAACGTACATTTGCCTTTCTTCATCAGGTCAAGCACGGCATCCTGAATCACTTCGGTGTACATTTCAAATGAAGGTATCACTGTGCTCTCTCCCAGGCCATAAAGCACTGCGTTGGCCACGTTGCCTACACCGCTCTGTATTGGCAGGAATGTCGAAGGAATGCGGCCGCTGCGCAGCTCGCTTTCAAGGAATCCACACACGTTGTGGCCGATACGGAGTGTGGTGTCGTCGAGAGCCGAGAATGCCTTCACGCCATTGTGGAGATTGGTGCGCACGATTCCGGCGATCTTTTTCGGGTCGATCTTCATCACGGCGTCGCCGATGCGATCCGATGCTTTATAGATAGGAATTTCGCGACGGTAGGGAGGATCGGCCGGCATGTAAAGGTCATGCATGCCGCGCAATGCTGCGGGCAGTTTCTCATTGAGCTCGAGGATCACTCGCTTTGCCTGAGCCACATATGTGTTGATATTGCCGACACCTGTGCCGAGAACCACATTGCCTTCGTCGTCGACGTCAGCCACTTCCACAATGGCTACATCGATGTCGCCATATGTGCCGTAGCGCATGGATTGAGCCAAATCTGACAGATGCACGTCGAAATAGTGTGCGTCGTGTTCGTTGAGACGCTTGCGCAGATCAGGGGTGCTCTGATAGGGAGTGCGCATGTTGATGGCGTTGGCGCGTGCGAGTGCACCGTCGGCATGGTCGCTTGTCGATGCTCCGGTAAACAGGTTGATCTTGAACGGACGTCCTGCGGCGTGCTCTTCTTCAGCGCGCTGTGCGATTGCTTCGGTCACCACTTTCGGCGAACCCGATGCTGTGAAGCCTGAAAAGCCGACATTGTCATTGTGATTGACCAGTTCGGCTGCCTCGCGGGGTGTCAGAATGGGAAAATTCATTTCTATCGCTAATTGAAATGTTGGTTTATTTGGTATGTTCTCACGGTATAGGTGGCCGTGTCGACGCTTTTTTGTAATTTTGTGGCAAATATAACACTTCCCCACTTAATGACAAAAGAAAATTCGGCTGAAACGTTCGACAGATTGCTGTATATCGAAACTTACGGATGCCAGATGAATGTCGCCGACAGCGAAGTGGTGGCCGCCGTCATGGAGACTGCCGGATATGGTGTGGCTACCGACCTCGATGCCGCCGATGCCATATTGCTCAACACATGCTCGATCCGCGACAATGCCGAGCAGAAAATCACGGCGCGGTTGCAGGCTCTCAATGCATTGCGGCGCAAGCGTGCCGGAAAGCGCCTGATCATAGGCGTGATCGGGTGTATGGCCGAACGTCTGCGTGACGACCTGCTCGATAACCATGGCGTCGATCTGGTAGCAGGCCCCGACTCTTATCTCGATCTGCCTGCCCTTTTCGCGTCGGCCGAGGCCGGTCACAAGGCAATGAATGTCGAGCTCAGCACCACCGAGACCTACCGCGACATAATTCCCCGCCGTATCACAGGCAATCCCGTCAGTGGATTTGTCAGCATCATGCGCGGATGCAACAATTTTTGCAGCTATTGTATCGTGCCATACACACGCGGACGTGAACGTTCGCGCGAGCCGCGCAGCATACTTGCCGAAATTGCTGATTTGCGGGCACGCGGATTCAAGGAGGTCACTATGCTGGGTCAGAATGTCAACAGCTATTGTTTCACAGAGCCTGATGGCGACACCACTGTCACATTCCCGCATCTGCTTGCCATGGTCGCGGACGCCGCACCCGGCATGCGTGTGCGCTTCACCACGTCTCATCCAAAAGATATGAGTGACGACACTATTGCCGTCATAGCATCACATCCCAACATCTGCCGTCACATTCATCTACCTGTCCAGTCGGGAAGCGACGACGTGCTCAAGGCGATGAACCGCAAATACACCCGTCAATGGTATCTCGACCGTGTCGCTGCCATCAGGAGTGCGATACCCGATTGTGCGATTACCACCGACATGTTCACAGGATTTCACGGTGAGACGGAAGATGATTTCCAGCTCACGCTGTCGTTGATGCGTGAGGTGGGATTTGATTCGGCTTTCATGTTCAAATACAGCGAACGTCCGGGCACGCTCGCTGCGCGCACAATGCCGGATAATGTGCCGGAGGAGGTGAAGATCGATCGGCTTAACCGCATGATAGCCCTGCAGGGACAGTTGTCACTTGCATCAAACCGCCGCGACATCGGTAAAAGCTTCGAAGTGTTGGTCGAAGGCGTCTCAAAGCGTTCGAAAGAGCAGATGGTCGGACGCACGTCGCAGAACAAAACCGTTGTCTTTGACCGTTCTGCCGACACACGTGTTGGTTCGCTTGTTGTTGTTGAGATCACTGACGCTACACAGGCCACGTTGATAGGCCGACAGATATAATAGATATTATGTACTACGTCACAAAAATCATGGAGATTGCCGGCGCTCACAGCCTCAAGCTTTCCTATCCGTCGAAATGCTCGCGTCTGCATGGTCATAACTGGATAGTCACTGTCCATTGCAAGGCGCGCGACCTCAATCCCGACGGCATGGTGGCAGATTTCTCCAGAATCAAAGAGCTGATTCACGATCGTCTGGATCATGGCAATCTAAATGAACTGCTGCCGTTCAACCCTACTGCCGAGAATCTTGCCCGATGGATTGTCGACACCGTGCCCACATGCTATCGCGCTGATGTCCGCGAGAGCGAAGGCAACACAGCCGCCTATATCGACGAGGATCTCACTGATTATTTCGATCCACGATGAGCGCCCGCTATCGTGTCAATGAGATTTTTTACTCTCTTCAGGGTGAAGGTGCATGGTCGGGCGTGCCTATGGTATTTGTCCGTATGGCTGGTTGCAATCTCAGTTGTGCGTTCTGCGATACACGACATCAGGACTTTACGCTCATGACAGCCGCCGACATCGTAGCAGCCGCAACCATTGCCTGTGAAGATAGATGCAGACGAGTGGTCATCACCGGTGGCGAGCCATCGCTGCAACTTGACAGAGAGCTGATTGATGCATTCCACGGGTGGAATATCCATGTGGAGACCAATGGCACGCGGCCTCTTCCTGAAGGCATCAGTTGGGTCACATGCTCTCCCAAGGAGGATGAGGCTCCGGTGCTCGGGCATGTCGACGAGCTGAAAGTTGTGTGGACAGGCCCATCATGCGATCCTGCCCGCTACGACTGCATCACGGCTAATGTCCGTAGTCTCCAGCCATGCGACACCGGCGACATCGCGCTCAACGATGTTCTCGTAGCTCAGGCCGTAGACTATGTAAAATTCCACCCCACATGGCGGCTCAGTCTGCAGACACACAAACTTATACACATTCCTTGATTCGTTGACACGACAACCGCGAATGCAAAAAATATTATGAGATAGTGTCCTTAAATAGGTTAGATACTATCCACATCTATCTTATGTCAAAGCCGAATTCAGCATGCTATTTGCGACATAATAGCGTACTAATAGTGTATCAGTGTTCATTATGCGTATGAATATCTAAGACTTGCTTTTAAATCTGACCATGGAGAAACCCTCAAATAACATCTGTTTTGATGAATGATTTGAGGGTTTCTTAAGGCATATGGTCTGTTCAAAATCTCTTGCTAAAGTACGTAGTAGACGGTTCTTAAGCGCGAACGGTAGTAAGCTTTGGCCACGTCGGCCGCAGCCTCGATACCTTTCTTTTTCAGTTCGTGTTGCCGTTGCCGTTCACGATCTTCCATCATGCTCTCACGCATTGCGGCCTCATCGATGCGTCGTTGCCGCTCTTTTTCGTCGTTACGAAATTCAGTGCCTATGCGAGAGGCGAGCTTCGATGCCTCAGCACCGCATTCGCTTGACGGATCAATCGATGCGATCCACTCGGCCGCTTCCTCAAAATGTTTTAGAGAATAAGCGGTGCGGGCTTTGGCGAGCATTGAGCTGCATTCCTCGCGTTGCATTTTGGTATATAGCTCCTTGACAGCAGATGTAACCCGTTCATAAGTTGACGGATTGTAAGGCAAAGCCCATAGGAGTGCAATTGCGGCGTCATACTCTTTGTTGATGCCGAGAGTCATGGCTTTGGCTATGATTGCATCTTGGTTAGATGTGTAATAATCCTCGGCTTGACGGTTGGACGATGTGATGAACGAGGACAGGACTGATGACGATGGATTTAGTTTTCTGATCGCGTCCATAAGAGCCTTGTTACCGTCTGTGCCCGATCCGGTGAGTGTGATCGATGTTGTAGCGAACCGATGTGCCAGCACCGGTTGCTCGAGCGAAAGCGATAGTTCATAACGGCTCATCTTGAGCTTACGCATGCCGCCTTCGACTGTCTGCTCCGATTCCAGGCTGAGTTTTGCAATCATAAACAGGCCGGCATAGTCTTCGGAGTGTATTCCCGCGTCAGTCAATGCCGATTCAAGCTTTGATTTTAATATAGTGGCAGCGTTTTCCGAAGCAACGCCATTGTTTTCCACAGCCACACTCACCGGCAATCCTGCAGCATTTGCGATGCCGGTGGCGAGCAATATCAGGAATAAAGATATGATGCGCATAAAGGTGTGAGTTACAATATTGTCACCGTCAGTGAATTATTGGAGATGTCGCGTGAAATTTTCAGCCCGATTGATCGTGCGAACTTTAAAAATTCCAAACCGAAGCGGTTGATGTTGTAGTTTGAACCGTTTTTGTCTTTGAGAGGAATGCGAAGATCATCGACAATCATTCTCGTGGCTGTCGTCCCTTGTATGTGGTAGTTTCCCTGATAAGCGTTGTCGCCGAGCCACAATTCGATATGGTCGGCAAGTGTCAGTCCGTCATCGCCGATTTCCGATGCCATGTTTACTGATGAGGTCTCATCGAAGCCGATCAGCAGATTTATTGATCGTCCGTTTTCCACGATGTCGTTGAATTTCATCTGCATCACGTTGAGAAAGTCTTCGGCGCAACTCTCGATCGCTTTGGAGCCGAGCCGGCCGATATCGTCGGTGTAGAATTTGCCGCTTTCTCCTACTTTGTTTGATAGTGAATTGCCGGTGCTTGCATCATATGCAGTCACGATCACCTTGACAGAGTTGCCCGACCCCGACATATTCACTATCATTTCGGCATCGACATATATGTCGGCTCCGGAATTTGTGATGATCATCGATTTGAGATCCTGCTGGTGATCCGATGCCATTGCATCGCCAGACGATATGGATTTTAGTTTTCCAAAGAAGTCGACGGTGGTGAATCCGCGAGAGTCAAAAGCTTCTTTTATCTTCGTGATGATTATGCGTTTGTTGGCATCCTCCTCGAGGATTGTGCGCAAATCTTCGTTTTCTTTTACGAAAGGCACAACCATGATTTTAGGTTGTACAGTGGCTGCGGAGATGTTGAGGGCGATGCACACCGCCGCTATAAAGAATGTGATTTTTGATTTGTACATGATTTAGAATCCGAATTTTCGTATGACACCGTTCCGTTCAAGCTCAGTTCTCAATGCTCTGATATTCACAGTCACATCGAGTGTGATGTTTTTCTTCTTGATTCCGTTTTTGCCGAATTTGTGTACTATGACAGAGCGTGTGATGATGTTCTGATACTCTCCTTCAAAAAATTTAGTGAGAAATTTCTTGTTTTCTTTCATTGTCTCGGTTTCGTTCTGTGACACCATTGGTGTGCTCTGTTGTGTGTCAGGTATGCCGTGAAACATCAAGGCTTTTATCACGGATAGCTCGGCATCGGTCGATGCTGTCTTTGCGTTTTTCCCATATCCAACCGCACGCAGTGTCATCGTTTCGCCGGTGTTGGAAAGATAGTTCACCTGATATTGTGCCTGTGCAATGCTCCACAAGCAGGTCATCAACATCAATATTGAAAGCAGTCGTTTCATAAATGCTTGGTTCATCGGTTTTTGAATGTGCACAGAATCTCGGTGGCGTTGTCAAACGCTGATGAGATATCAGACATCGTTTTTTTTGACACCGTGCATTCTGAAAATCCAGGCCCTGCCACTTTGTTGACCTTGCCTGTCCCTATCTCACGGTGATATGGCATTCCGTCGATCGTCTCGACAGCATCAATGGTGAATGTGTCGCCCGGTTTGATGTCTTGTGATGTGCCTGCGTTGACAAGAAGTGTCTTGTTGTCGATGATCCGTGTCACCTTTGCAGTCACAGGAAAATTGATCTTGAACCAAGCCCCGATCTCATCTTTGATGTCGTCCATGGCCATTGTCACGGCAGCTTCGGGACTCAGGCATTCTTTCGATGCTTTACCCTGAAAACTTGTGGCTTCCGAGCTCAGTCCGGTTGCGACATCCACCAATTTCATCTCAAACCCCACGCTTGCCTTGTAGCCCCGGCGGCTGCCGTCGCTGTTTTTTATCGCATATACAGGTATCTTCACGATGTGTCCCGTGATCATTTTTTCGGCGGCAACTGCTATGTCCTGTTCCACAAGGTTTTTGCTGTCCATGAATGCTTCCGACTTCTGAAGCTCGAGCTCGGCTCGTATTTTATCGTCGCTCGTGCGGTCTACGACCCTGAAACGTCGGGTATTGGTCAGCATTTCCGCCACTTTTTCCGTAACAAGTCCGGTGTAAGGACTGTTCTCCTGACATGTGAATTGCGCCACACCCACCACAGGGCGGGTGTCAGGCTGCGGGGATGCTGTTAGCGCCCCCGCAGCCATGATAGCGCAGATAATCTGCTTTAACATAGTGTCGATTAAGATTTTTAAAGATTACCGCCGGATTTGAGAGTCTCGATGATACTGTTTACAGCTTTGGCTTGCTCAGCGAGTGCCTCACCGGCTACAGGAAGGATGTCGCCGCTCCATTTTACAGATTTGGCCATTCCGATGGCTTTCATTTTGGGAGCATCCTTCACGGCTTTGGCAGCATCAGCGGCAGCTTCTCCGGCTTTTGCCGCTCCGGCGGTCTGAGTGGCTATGGCAGCACCGAGGTTCACCCAATCTTCGAGCGACGGTTTTTTCACTGTCACATCGGTTACGCCATCGACTGTCTCGCCGATCTGACGCTTGTAGAGATCCTGAAGTTGGCCGGCTGTTCCTACCGCGCCGACTCCGGCAACCTTGCATGCCTCGACGTAGGTGTCGACGTCGCCCACACCGCAAGGTTTCGGAGCTTTTTCAATGGCTTTGCCTAATTTCACACAAAGTTTGTCGATTGTCGCCATCTGTTCAGAGATAGACTGGGCATTGGTGGTGACGAGGCAGAACATTGCTGCAAGAAGCATGAAAAACTTTTTCATGACGATTGGTTTTTTTGTCGATCCTCAGGTTCCCGAAAGAATCGGATACAAAAAAAGCGTGAGAACCTGTATCAGTTGCTCGTCCCACGATTAGAGGCTCTGGCATGTGCCCATCACAGTCGGACGAGCAACGCAGAAGCCTCACGCTGTATGATAGATATGCGGCATAGTGGAACGGCCTGTGTGGCCTTTCCGCACCGGTATGTATCATACCCATAAAGGCATCTATCGTTGCTTCGTTCTTGACTGTGATTGTTGAAACTGCCAGATTTCTAATCGTCAAGACAAAGCGTCGGATAAACGCTTTTCAATATGTAATCGCTGCAACCCTCCCACGTTTCCCCTCATTGTGCGAGGCTTCTGCAATAGGCGCATTCCGCGGTATGCGTATGCAGATGAAAAGATTGCAACGAGCCAAAGATATAGCTTTTTCACGGATATATCGCAAACTCGCTTAAATTTTTTGCGTGATGTGGTCGGTTGACCGTTTGACCGACGGTCGCATAGTGAATGTGCACTCATCTTCGATCGTTGGAAAAACATGGGCGTCGGATCTGAACAAAGCTCCATCCGTCAGCATTATACATACATATAACGTTTCTAAATTCTAAGATTATGGCTAATGTTCAGAGTTCAAAAAGCGGAGGCCAATGGTTTACGGCGCTCCTCACTCTTGCAGCAGGCGTTTTCCTGATCATGTTTCACAATCATCTCGATCTGATCACCTGGATCGTCGCCGCTATGGGATGGCTCATTCTTTTATGGGGTGTGTATCTTGTCGCAGTTAATGTCGTGCGATCGCGTCAGACGCGTGACGTATGGCAAGTGATAGTGGGAGTGTTGGCGCTTGCTCTCGGCATATGGGTCGCTGCCGCGCCATCGACATTCTCCCATCTGTTGATCTATATTTTTGCGATCGTGCTGATTCTTGCCGGGGCATGGCATGTCTTTTCGCTGCGTGTCATCGGACACGATATCAACGTCCCGGTCTATTTCTATGTGATTCCGGCGCTGCTGATTGTTGCCGGTGTATGCTTCTTTATCACCGGAGCTAAAGTCGTCACTACGGCGATAATCCTTGTGATGGGCATAGCGCTTGTCTGCAGCGCGGCGGCAACGCTGATGGAGATATTCGGGCGCAGACGCGATCGTCGCTTGCACTCGGGTGAGGCGACGGACAACCCGACTCTGTCGTGACAATGTGCTGGCGTCAGACACCGAGTGATGCGAGTATCTCGCGAAGCTCGGCGTCGGTCGCCGTCAGACGCGACCGGCATGACTCGAGCAATTCTGTGGCTCGCCGTGTATAGCAGGCGAGCAGGTCGATGTCGCATTTGTCGCTCTGCATGGTGCGCAGTATGTTTTCGAGCTCGGTAACCGCTTGAGTGTAACTCATGGTTTCGACCGGAGTGAATACAGGTGTTTCAGGCATGTCAGTTTACTGTTGAAGTGAATGATCCGTCGGCCAGAATTGTGGTGACGGTTTGTCCGCGAGAGAGAGATTCAGCGCGTGTCACGGCATGTCCGTCGACACGCGTTATTGAGTATCCCCGCGCCAATGTGGCGGCTGGAGACAGTGCCGACGCAATCTGTTCGAGCGCGTCGAGCCTTGCCCGCCGTCGGTCGGTTATAGTTGCCGTTGCGGTCAGCAGCGACGCGGCCATGGCATCCAGACGCGCCATGTGCGGGCCGATGCGTCCGGCCACGGCACCGAGTTGCGATGTCACGGTGAGCAACTGGGCTTTGCGACGCTCAAGTGTCTGCATCGGCAATACGGGTAGGAGTCCTTCGAAATATGCAAGCCTGTGCATTGCGCCGGCTATTTTCTCAGAACTGCCAAGAGCTATCGCATTCCCTAAGTCGCGAAGCGTTGACAGGGCGCTCTCTCCGCGGCCGACAAGCCATTCGGCGGCGGCTGTAGGGGTCTTTACCCTCATGTTCGCCACATAGTCGAGCACGGTGATGTCGCGTTCGTGGCCTATGCCTATCACCACCGGCAATGGGTACATGGCCACTGCTGCTGCCAGATCGTAGTCCTCGAACGAAGCAAGATCGCTTGTGGCGCCTCCGCCACGAATGATCACCACGCAGTCCCATTCCTCGGAGTCCATAGCTATTGCTTCGAGTGCCGCGATCACGGTCGATGGAGTTCGGTCGCCTTGCATCACCGCCGGAAACAGCTTCACGGCAAAACGCAGCTTATGGGGATTGTTGAGCAGTTGGTTGACAAAATCGCCATAACCGGCCGCACCCGGAGCCGAGATCACGGCAATACGCTGTGGCACGGCCGTCCATTCGAGCGAGCGGTTCTGTTCGAGAATGCCCTCGCTGCGAAGGCGGTTGATTATCTCGGCGCGACGGCGCAGCAGGTCGCCCATCGTGTAGGCCGGATCGATGTCGGTTATCTGTAGGGAGAAGCCATAGACGGGGTGATAAGTGGCGGTCACTCTGACCATAACTTTAAGACCCGTGGCCAGTGGGCGACCGGTCACTGCATGGAATTTGGCTGAGATGCCTTTGAGTGCCGATGACCAGATGATACCACGAGCCTTGGCAAGTGTCACAGCTCCGTCTTGATCTTTCTGCAACAGTTCCATGTAGCAGTGGCCACCTCTGACTGCCACATCGCTCAACTCGGCTGTCACCCACACATCGCGTGTGGCATCACATGTGATCAGCCTGTTGATGCGTTGTTGCAGCTGTTGAAGAGTCAGCGTTTCGCGCTGTTCCATGACGCGGTTATTTGCGGAGCGTGAATTTTTTGCCGTCCCACTCGTATGTCAGCGAACTCAGCATATAGGGTGCCACCATCTCATAGATGTCGTCTGAGAGAAATCCATTCAGGTTGTTCTCAAGCGTAAGAGTCGATCGCTGAGGATCATACTTGTAGCCGGTGAGCATGAATGGAACAACAGCCTCCACGTCGCCCAGATGTGACCGATCCGTCACCCAGTCGGTCAGCTTCGGAGCGTTGAACCGTTTTGACTGTGCCACCGGTTGCCATTTTGATGTGTATAACGAAAGAGAGCTGTCATGTCCGGGAGTGGCCACAGTGCGTATCACACCTATGATCGTGTCGTTGCCGGCTGCCGGAAGCAGAAACACTTGGTTGGTGGATGCATCGCTCATTTTCATGCTCAGACTCATCGGCGATACTTCGAGTAAGGCCGACTGGCCTCCCAATGCGTTCTTCGATTCGTTTTTCATGCCTGCATCGAAATAGTCGATCATATCGAGGCGGGTGTTGGTGTCGAGCAGAGGAAACACACTCTGTGGCGCGGTGGCGAATGCCTGGCGTGCGGTGAGTTGAGCCTGCATGGTCGCAGGCAGAAGCAGAACTGTCAGGGTTGCGAGGGTGAGGATCGGTTTCATATTTATGTATCTGAGAGATGCGTTATCGGCGTTTACGGGAGTTCTTTTTGCCCGGTGATGCTTTACGTTGTTTGTTTTTGAAGAAATCGGCCACGGTCTCTTCATTTTCCGCCGCCTCAGGCGAAGTTTCACGGCGTTTCGACCGACGGCGCGATGCTGTCGCATAGTCCTTCGATTTATCGGCGATCTCGCTGTAGACGCGTTTGCCGAAGAAGTCAGCTCCGGTAAGCCCGTTTACAACGCGGTGAACATCGCCGCTGCTGACATCGAAGAGCGAATATCCCGGCATAAGATCGATACGGCCTACGTCCACCCGCTTTCCTGTCACAGTGTGGTTGAGCATGTCGATGAGATTGCCGGCGAAAAATCCGTCAGACTTGCCGAGGTTTATATAGACACGCTCCATGCCGGCTTCGGCAGTGCGGCGGTCTTTCTCGCGGTCGTTACGCGGTTTGTCATGCTCCTTGCGCTCCTTACGCTCTTTTGATGGCTTATCATCCGAGATGTCGATTTTCGGAGCATCCTTGTAATATTCGAGCAGGCGGTTGAATTCCAGCGAAAGCACCCGTTTGAGCAAATCCACGCCTGATAGCCAGTCGAGTTTGCGGAGCACACCGGGCAGATATTTCCCGATCTCATCCTCGTCGACCTTCACACGTTCGATACGGTCGGCCAGATTATACAGCTGTTTCTCGATGATCTGTCCGGGCGTAGGCACTTCGGCTCTCTCGAATTTCTTGCCTATGATCCGCTCTATCTCGCGCAGGCGACCTTTTTCGCGTGAATGTATGATGGCCACCGACACACCGGTTTTGCCTGCGCGCCCGGTGCGTCCTGAGCGGTGGGTATAGACAGCCGCATCATCAGGCAGGCCATAGTTGATGACGTGTGTGAGGTCGTCGACGTCAAGGCCCCTGGCGGCTACGTCTGTTGCAACGAGCATTGTCACCACACGGTCGCGGAACTTTTTCATCACCATGTCGCGCTGTTGCTGCGACATATCGCCGTGCAGAGCATCGGCGTTGTATCCGTCATGGGTCAGTTTGTCGGCTATCTCCTGTGTGTCGCGGCGCGTCCGGCAGAAAATGATTGCGTAGATGTTTGGTACACTGTCGGCAATGCGTTTAAGTGCCAGGTATTTATCGCGGGCGCTCACCATGTAGTAGATGTGGCGCACGTTGGCCGCACCTTCATTGCGTGTGCCTATCACGAATTCCTGTGCGTCCTTCATGTAGTTCTTCGCGATTCTGGCTATGCCTGGAGGCATAGTGGCCGAGAACATGAGTGTCTTGCGGTCAGATGGCACATGGCTCAGAATCTCTTCTATGGATTCGAGAAATCCCATGTTGAGCATCTCGTCGGCTTCGTCAAGTATCACAGTCCTGATGTCGTCGAGTTTTGCCACGCCTCGCTTTATAAGGTCGATCAGGCGTCCGGGAGTCGCGACTATGATCTGCACTCCGGCTCTGAGGGCACGTATCTGGCTTTCGATGCTTGATCCGCCGTAAACGGGAAGCACTTTCACTCCGTCGATGTATTTCGAGAAATCCGCGAGATCACTGCCTATCTGCAGGCACAATTCGCGTGTTGGGGACAGGATCAGTGCCTGAGGGCGTTTGATCGATGGATCGATCCGTTGCAACACGGGGATGCCGAATGCTGCGGTCTTTCCCGTGCCGGTCTGGGCGAGAGCCACCACATCGCCCGAGTCGGGGTCGAGCAGATGGGGTATTGTTGCTTCCTGCACTGGCATCGGTGCTTCGAAACCAAGTTCTTCGACTGCACGGCGCAGTGGGGCGCTCACGCCCAGCTCTTCAAATGTTTTCATATTATATGTTAGGGTAATGTTGACAAAGATACAACAATCCTGCGACAAAATCTACTGACTGCGGATAAGATTGGTCACTTTCGGGGCAACATGTCTGCCTGACATTCACCCCGTGGCGTATGAGTGGACTGCCATGATGTTGCATAACATGAGGTGAGATATGAAACTTTTTGCTAAATTCGCGGAAGAAACAGATAGCAGAAAGCGAAAGTCATCCGAAGATAAACAATAGTATATATGAGACTTATAATAGAACCCGACTACGCGCGAATGTCCGACGTGGCGGCAAATCATGTCATTGACCGCATAAACGCGTCTGAAGCTGCCGGAGACCGTCCGTTTGTGCTCGGACTACCCACAGGATCATCGCCGGTGGGAATGTACGAGCGCCTTGTCGAGGCATACCGTCAGGGGCGTGTGTCGTTTCGCAATGTGGTGACATTCAACATGGACGAGTATGTCGGTTTGCCGGAGAATCACCCCGAGAGCTATCATTCGTTCATGCGCCGTCATCTTTTCGACCACATTGACTGCCCGCAGGCCAATATCAATATCCTCGATGGAAACGCATCCGACATCGATGCCGAATGCCGTCGATACGAAGAAAAAATATCATACTACGGTGGCATAGATCTGTTTGTCGGTGGCATAGGCCCTGATGGACATATTGCTTTCAACGAGCCGTTCTCTTCGTTTAAATCAAGGACAAGGGTGAAGACGCTCACCCGCGACACGCGTATAGCCAATGCGCGGTTTTTTGGCAATGATCCTGCCAAAGTGCCGCAGTGTGCGCTCACGGTCGGAGTGGCGACTGTCCTCGATGCGCGCGAGGTGATGATTCTTTGCAACGGACACGCAAAAGCGCGTGCTCTTCAGGCCGCGGTCGAGGGCGCGGTGTCGCAGGCATGGCCAATCAGTGCGCTTCAGATGCATCCCCATGGCATGATCGTGTGCGATGAGGCGGCCACCTACGAGCTCAAAGTGGGCACATATCGTTATTTCAAAGATATAGAGAATATATGAGACTCAATCTAACCACGCAGATCGACATTCAACCCGTCAAAGGCGAAAACCCCTGGCTCGACGGGCCTATCGAGTGGAATATGGGATTGCTCCGCTCGGCACTGGCATGGCTCTCGGAGCGAACCGGAAAGTCGCTGCTGAAACTTACTGATAAGGATTACCGCGAAAACTCGTTGTCGCAGCTGCTCGACATCTACGGCTCGGCCTATGATGTCAATATAAGGGTGTTCAACGATCTGCAGCATACGATCACCGGTTGGCCTGGAGGAAAACCAAATGCCGACGACACCGATCGCCCGGAGCGAGCTCATCCCTTCCCCAAACGCATAATAGTCTTTTCGCCTCATCCCGATGACGATGTGATATCGATGGGTGGCACTATCGGCCGTCTGGTCAAGCATGGTCATGACATACACATCGCATATCAGACATCGGGCAACATAGCTGTCAACGATGAGGAGGTGGTGCGCTTCATGCACTTTGTCAATGGGTTCAGAAAGGTGTTTTCAGTTGATAAAGACGATTTCATCGCCCGTAAATATGCCGATGTAAAGGCATTTCTCAAAGGCAAACCGGCCGATGGTATTGACAATCGCGATATCCTCAATATAAAAGGACTGATACGCCGCGTCGAGGCTCGCACGGCATGTGCCTACAACGGTATCCCTAAATCCAACATACACTTTCTTGATCTGCCGTTTTACGAAAGCGGACGCATCGAGAAGCTGCCGATGACAGCAAAGGATGTGAAGATTGTTTCTGATCTTCTCGAAGAAGTGCGTCCGCATCAGATATATGTGGCGGGCGATCTTGCCGACCCTCACGGCACGCACCGCAAGTGCACCGATGCTGTGCTCGCAGCCATCGACGAGGCAAAAAATGCGGGAGCCGAATGGCTTGCCGATTGCCGCATATGGATGTATCGCGGAGCTTGGGCTGAATGGGACATCGAGAATATACAGATGGCTGTGCCGATCAGTCCCGATGAATTGCGCATGAAGCGTAATGCCATTCTCAAGCACTCGTCGCAAATGGAGTTTGCACCATTTCTCGGTAATGACAGCCGTCTTTTCTGGCAGCGTGCCGAAGAGCGCAACCGCGCCACAGCCGAGCTGTATCACCGTCTCGGCTTTGCCGATTATGAGGCTATAGAGGCATTTGTCGAATATAAGCCACTATGACGCAGCAAGCATAAGCGTTGTTTCATGAAACGATAAAAAATCCGGCTCGTGTGATGCGAGCCGGATTTTTTAATGGTGGTTTGCCGTGGATTTACCAGATCACCACACGCTCGTTGAGAGGACGGAACATGGGCTGACCTTCTGTGATCGAGAATGCGTCGAAGAAGGGCTGGATGTTGCGCAGTGTCACGTTGACACGGTTGCGTCCGAGTGAGTGAACGTCGCCGGTGGTCAGTGTGCGGATTTCATCTTCACGCACATTGTTGGCCCACAGGTTGGCATAGTTCATGTAGAAAACCTGAAGCGGGCTGATGCCGTCGATCTTCTGGGTGTATACGTCAACGCCTTTCTTTTTCTGGGCGTCGAGGAATGCAGTCATGGCTACACCGAGGCCACCCTGGTCGGCGATGTTCTCACCGAGAGTGTATGCACCATTGGCGTTGAGACCGGGAAGTACTTCAACAGCGTTGAACTGATCGATGAGGGTCTGGGCTTTTGTGGCAAATTTTTCAGCGTCTTCGGGAGTCCACCAGTCGACCATGTTGCCTTCGTCGTCAAAGTTGCGGCCCTGATCGTCGAATCCGTGGGTCATCTCGTGGCCGATCACCACGCCGATGCCACCGTAGTTTTCAGCGTCGCTTGCCTCGGGATCAAAGAACGGTGCCTGAAGGATTGCTGCAGGGAACACGATCTCGTTTGCCATGGGGTTGTAATAGGCATTGACGGTCTGAGGAGTCATGCCCCATTCGGTCTTGTCGACCGGTTTGCCCCATTTCGAGAGCATGTCTTTCTGATACCACATGTTCACATTGTGCATGTTGTCGTAGTATGAGAGCGCAGGATCGATCTCCATCGACGAGTAGTCTTTCCATTTGTCGGGATAACCGATCTTCACTGTAAACGCGTTGAGCTTTTTGATGGCGTTGAGTTTTGTCTCGTCGCTCATCCAGTCGAGGTTGATGATGTGCTTGCCGAGAGATGTGCGCAGGTTCTCAACAAGGCCGATCATATAGTCTTTTGACGACTGGGGGAAGTATTTCTCAACATAAAGTTCACCGATTGCTTCGCCGAGGGCGCTTTCTGTTGCTGCGAGAGCGCGTTTCCAGCGGGGACGCTGTTCTGTCACACCGCTCATCACTTTAGAGAATTCAAAAGCGGTGTTTGCGAACTTGTCGCTGAGTGTGCCCTGAGCATTGGCCACGATATCCCACAGGTAGAGGTCTTTGATCTCGCGGTCGGTGAGTGATCCGTAGAGGTTGTCGCCCTGTTTCACTGTGTTGATTGTGGTGATGATAACTTCATCAGGGCTCTTGATGTCCATTGTCTCGATGAAGAAACGATCCCAGGGGATGTTTGTGAAGTTCTCCTTGAGCCATTTGAACGAGCGGGGATTGTTCATCGCGGGGATGTTGCGGCTCTGTTCGCGTGTCCATGTCGAGTCGGCAAGGAGGGTTTCGATTTTCATCACATTCTTCATGATGCGGTTGGCATCTTTTTTGGAGTAGCCTGCGTTACGCATCTGGTTGACGATGAGTTTCTGGTAGGCTTCGCGTACATCCTTGTTGCGTTTGTCGTTGGACAGGTAGTAATCGCGGTCGCCCATGCCGAGGCCTGCGCCTGTCACATACATGGCATATTCCTTGGAGTTGGAGAAGTCTTCCATTGGTCCGGCTCCGATGAACGGGCTTGAATAGTTGCGGTGCATCCAGAGGAACAGGTCGTCCATCTTGTCGGCAGGAGTCTCCTCGATTTTCTTGAGCAGGGGAAGGATGGGTTTTGCGCCTTCAGTGTTGCGGCGCACAGAGTCCATTGCCTGTTCGTAGATTGTTGCGACTTTGAATGCCACCGATCCGGGTGCGGGATTGGATGAGCTGAGATTTACGACAATGTCGCGGATGCGCACCTCATTGGTGTCGGAGATCACGTCGAAACGTGTGAAGCGTGACCGCTCGGGTGTGAGCGGGTTGGCTGCCATCCAGCCGCCGTTTACGTGCTGGAAAAAGTCGGTGCCGGCTTCTACTGTGTTGTCGAAATACTTCGGCTCGAGGCTTTTGAGATGTTCCTCAGCGCCGAAAGCGCTGTTGGCAGAAAATGCTATGGCTGCTATTGCCGCCAATGCTGTTTTCATTGCTTTCATTGGTGATGATGACTTGATTTGGTGAAAAAGAACCAAGGTGGAGGCATCGCTGCCTTCGCCTTGGCTCTTGGATTAATGATTATTTCAGCGGATAATGTGTCACTTCTCAGGGTTGAGAATTACCACACGGTAGTTATTCTGATTGTTGAGCTTCTTCATGTAGTCCATCACGTCGTTGATGGTGACGGAGTTGATGTTTTCAACAGCAGGATTGAACGCATCCTGTCCGTTCATAAGCCATCCGGCGATAGCGCCGAGCCAGCCTTCGTTCTTGTCTTTGGCGGCGGTGACTTCCTTCACCATGTATTCTTTGACGGGTGCGAGCTCATCCTCGGTCACGTTGCTTTCCATGTTCTTTATCTCACCGGCGATGAATGCGAGAACTTCTTCGCGCATTTCCGGCTTCATCGGGAACTGGGTGGCGAGTACGGCATTGGCAGGGGCTATGCGGCCTTCGCTGCCGTATGCTCCGATCGAGTAGACGGCGCCCATTTCCTCGCGCACAGTCTTCAGCAGTCGCTTCGACAGAATCTGGCCGGCGATATTGGCGATCTGAGCTTCGCGGGGGCTGTAGGGGAGGTCACCGCTTTCGATGATCGACACGAATGTCTGGGGGTTCTCCATCTTCAGGGTCGACACGTCTGTTCCTGATCCGGCTTTGACATACATGCCGCGGTCAAATTTGGCGATGCTCTTGACGGCCTTCTTGGCGTTGCCGGGGATCGATGCGATGTACTGTTCAACGAGCGGACGGAGAACGGCAGGATCCACATTGCCGACGAATGTGAATGTGAAGTCGGCGGGATTGGCGAGCATTGCTTTCACAAGTGCCTGAGTCTTCTCAGCGCTGGCGGCATTGACGCTCTCAGCGTTGACCATGCGGCGGCGGGGTGAGTCGTAGAGGCTCTCCATCATGCGCTGGCTGAAGATAAACTCGGGCTTGAGGCTCTGATGCTCAAGGATGCTGTTGATCTGGCTCTGGAGGGCGGCAAACTCGTTTGCGTCATACACAGGGTCGGTGAAGAGCATGTAGGTGAGCTCGAGCAGAGTGGCAAGATCTTTGGGGGTGGTTGAGCCGCTGATCACACGAGCGTCGCTTTCAAACGAGGGTGTGAGGCTGACGATCTTACCGTTGAGATATTTCAACAGGTCGTTGCAGGTGTATTTGCCAAGACCGAAGTTGTCGAGAGAATATTCCGAGAAGATGATGTCGTTGTCGTATGAGTGATCGAGGTTGGCGTAGCCGTCGAGTGCCTGACCGCGGAACAGAATCTGGTCTTCTTTGAATTTGGTGGGTTTTACAATGACCTTCGCGCCATTGCTGAGTGTCCATTCCTCAGCACCCCACTGGTCGAGTTTCTTTGTGCCGGTGATCTTGCCTTTCTTGGGCATTTTGGTGATAAGGGGATCGGTGCGCACTTCTTCTTTGTATGCCTCGATGTTTTCAGCGTCTACAGCTGCGAGTGCTGCTGCGAGCTGCTCATCAGAGGGTACTACGATGCCTTCCTTGTCGGGCATGAGACCGTAGATCACGCGGTTGTCGGGGGTGACAACCTGCTGGAAGAACTGGTTGATAAGATCGACGGGTACGGCAGCGGCGAGCTGTTGCGCGATATTGTATTCAATGTCGATTCCGGGAATGGGATTGCCATCGAGGAAGTTGCGCACATAGGCGTTGCAGAACGATTCGTTCTCACGGGTGGCGCGGTTATTGTAGTTTGTCTCCCACGAGCTGAGGTAGCTTGCCTTCGCGCGGTCATATTCGCTGATGGTAAATCCACCGCGTGCGGCGCGGAGCACTTCGCGGTATGCGGCTGCGAGAGCGGGGGTGACATCCGGTCCGTTAGCCACAGCATCGAGAGTAAATGCCTCTTTTGTGCGGGCCGACACGAGGAAGCCGCCGAAGAAGCACGATGCCGAAGCGAACGGTGCGTTAGGCTTGGCGAGAATATCCTCGAAGCGGTTGTTGAGCATGCGGGTCACCATATTCTTCATATAGTTGTCCTGATAGAATACGGCGGTGTTGCGGAACTGGTCGGGCAACACATCGCTGATCCACATCATTTCGGCTACATTGTAGGGTATCTCCTTGTCTGTGCCGATGGCGTAGAGAGTGCCCTGATGGTCGGGAACGGGGAGATATTCGCGGGGCGCGCCGTCGACAGTCGCGGGGATGTCTGCGAACATTTCTTTGATTTTAGCTTCAACGCGGTCAACATCGATGTCTCCGACAACGATCACACCCTGAAGCTCGGGGCGATACCATTTTTCATAGTAGTCGCGGAGAGCCTGATAGGGGAAATTGTCGACAACCTCCATGGTGCCGATGGGCAGACGGTAGCCATATTTGCTTCCGGGATAGATCTTGGGAAGTGCGTTTTCGAGCACACGCATGTTGCCAACCATGCGCGAACGCCATTCTTCATGGATGACACCGCGCTCCTTGTCGATTTCCTCTCCTTCGAGCAACAGGTCATTGGCCCAGTCGTGGAGAATGAGGAGGCAAGAGTCCTGCACGGCCACATTGGTCACGGGAACGTTAGAGATGTTGTAGACAGTCTCGTCAACACCGGTGTAGGCATTGAGGTTGGCTCCGAATTTCACGCCTTTGGTCGAGAGCCAGTCAACGATCTGGCTTCCGGGGAAGTGCTTTGTGCCATTGAAGCACATGTGCTCGAGGAAGTGAGCAAGGCCGCGCTGGCTGTCATCTTCGAGGATCGAACCTACTTTCTGGGCGATGTAGAAATCGGCCTGGCCTTTAGGATAGTCGTTGTGGCGGATGTAGTAGGTCAGACCGTTAGGCAGAGTGCCTATCTTTACTCCGGGGTCGGTGGGTAGTGCCGGTATCTCCTGTGCCTTGAGGCTTACGGGTAGAAAAAGCACCGCCAGCATGACCAAAGTCAGGAGCTTGAAGGTTTTTTTCATGATTGAACGGTTAAAGGATTGATTATTTTAATTTTAAGATTGTCGAAATGCGATGACGTATGTTGCCATTTAACTGCAAAGATACGGATTTTATACTTCATATGACGCACAAACGCCTATGGAGTTGCATCGCCCGTGAAATTTTTTTGAAAAAATGTTTCAGCGTCGGAGTTCTGCCGGGGAGAATGCTATGGTCAGGGTGTCGCCGCTTATAGTGCCGGTATAGCGATAGGCAAGCCCACGGCCGGCGGCGGTGGTGACATCCACAAGCCGGTCTACGTCGGGGTCTCCTTCGGATGATAGCGACTCAGCCATCGAGGCTCGTATTTCGGCGGCACTGTCGCGAAGGTTTTCCATCGCACCGTCTCCTGCGGCTGTTTCGTCGACCGAGCATTCAAACACCACGTAGCCATTGCGGTCACAGATGTCATCGATCACTATCGCGTCGGTCATGGATGCCGGAAGCGATGATTTCGAAAGAGCTATCTCGTCGGCCAGGCGCTGCTCAGGGTCTAAGGTGGCTGAAGCTGCATGCGCGGCCTGCTCGGAAAGTTCATCGGGTGAGAATGCCAGACGCAGGGAGGTGCCTTGCGGATCAACATAGCGAACGGACAATGTCCACTTCTCGGATCTCAGCTTGTCGAGAAGGTCGGGCTGACTGTCGAACAAAGATGTGATCACAGGCATCATCGTCCGTTTCATCGCGTCAGTGTTGCGCGATAGCCCTTCGAGATTTATTGATCTGTCGGTGACATTGCAGACATATGTTAGGGTGTCGCTGTTGAGGCTTATGGAGCTTATGAAGCCGACATTCTCAACTGGTATCGGGCATTGGGAGGCTGCTTTGGCCACCGGATCGGAGCTGTTGCCCGAGCCGCTGCACGACGCAGTCAGCAAGGCTGCCGCAGCAAGGATTGTCAGATGGTGTTTCATACGGTGCAAATTTAAGAATAAATAAGGTGTGGATCAGCAGTGCGGCGTAAATTTTTGATGAAAAGTTGGCGGATAGGAAGATTATCCCTAATTTTGCGAAGTTTTTTCAATCTGCACCAGCTGTGGGAAAGTTCACTGAATTCAAACTCGGCCTCAAAAGCCTGCCCGTGGGGACTCATCATTATGAGTTTCACCTCGGCAAAGAGTTTTTTGTCAACATGGAGAGTGGCGACGTTCATGACGCCGACCTCGCCGTGAGCCTCGATGTAGTGCACAAGAACGAGGCCTATGACATGACATTCCACATCGCCGGCAGTGTCACTCTCATATGCGACCGTTGTCTTGACAGCCTTGTCATGCCTATGGACACCACTTATCATGTGACGGTGGAATATGGAGATGACTATAACGACGAGAGTGACGACGTGCTCATCATACCCCAAGGCGACAACTACCTCAATGTCGCCTATATGATCTACGACACGGTGGCGCTTGCCATTCCGATCAAGCACGTGCATCCGGCCGGACAATGCAACCGGGCCATGAGCGCTGTGCTGAAGAAGCATCGCGCCTCCATAGCCTCTGATCCCGAAGATGCTGAGCTTGAGGAAAGCCTCATGGATGGGATCGATCAGGATGGCTGCGATTGTGAGACGGAGGCATCGACCGATCCCCGGTGGGACGAACTCAAGAAAATCAAATGACCGATAATAAATTAAAATCATTATAAAACAAAATGGCACATCCTAAACGTAAACAGTCCAAGACCCGTACAGCAAAACGTCGTACTCATGACAAGGCAGTGACCCCTACAATCGCTATCTGCCCCAACTGTGGAGCATGGCATGTGTATCACTGCGTATGCAACGAATGCGGCTACTATCGCGGCCACATCGTGATAGAGAAAAGCGCAGCTGTCTGATCTCCTGCCGCTCGGCCGGATATCGGCGTGACGTTTTCTCCTTGATGCTTTTCCCCGCTGTCATTGTGGCAGGGGAACGGCTCAGGGAGATATTGTCGCTACTCAACTGTCTCTCCACTCCAATTTTATCGAATCACAAGAAAGAGAACGCATTTTACCATTATGGTGTACGCTAAGATTTCGGGTCTGTCGGCATATGTGCCCGACGATATTCTTGACAACGACATGCTGTCGAAAATGGTAGATACCACCGACGAGTGGATCACTACCCGAGTGGGCATCAAGGAGCGCCGCATACTCAAAAAGGATGGCGCAGGATCGTCATATCTCGGCATTCAGGCCGTCAACAGGCTGCTTGAGCAGACCGGAACACGTCCCGAGGAAGTCGAGCTGCTCATATGCGCCACGTCCAATCCCGATTACCGTTTCCCCTCCACAGGGTCGGTGATTGCCGGAGAATGCGGCCTTAAGAACGCATATGCCTATGATATTCAGGCGGCATGTGCGGGATTCCTCGTCGCGCTTCAGGATGCGGCATGCTACATCCGTTCGGGAGTGCGCAAGAAGGTGATTGTCGTGGCTGCAGAGAAAATGTCGTCGATGACAAATTATACGGATCGCGCTACATGTCCGTTGTTTGGCGATGCCGCCGGTGCGATGATGCTGGAGCCGACCGACACTCCCGAAGGTGTGATGGACAGTGTGTTCCATGTCGACCATGAGGGACTGGAGCATCTGTGGATGCCGGCAGGCGGATCGGTGATGCCTGCGTCGGCCGATACGGTGGCGCAAGGTCTGCACTACATCATTCAGGACGGACGCAATGTCTATAAGCACGCGGTGACCGACATGCTCACCTCGTCGCTCGATGTCATGGAGCGCAACGGTCTTACGAACGAGACGCTCGATTATCTCGTGCCTCATCAGGCCAATCTCCGTATAATCGAGGCCGTCAGCTCGCGCGTGGGTTTGCCTGAGGAGAAGGTGCTGGTCAACATCCAGCATTATGGTAATACTTCTGCTGCATCGATACCGCTGTGTCTCAATGAAAATAAAGATCGCATCAAGCGTGGCGACAATGTGGTTCTCACCGCATTCGGCGCCGGCTATACATGGGGTGCGGTCTATGTGAAGTGGAGTCTCTGACCCTCGCATCAAAAAAATTATGAGAAATAGCATCTTTTAAGGTGCTATTTTTGTTTTAATGGAGTATACCAAAAAGTAACAGAATCATGTCAACAGACCATAAAGCCGGTTTTGTCAATATCGTTGGCAATCCAAATGTAGGAAAATCCACTCTGATGAACGATCTCGTGGGCGAGCGACTCAGTATTATCACATCGAAGGCGCAAACCACGCGCCACCGCATAATGGGCATAGTCAATACGCCCGATTATCAGATCGTGTTTTCCGATACTCCGGGTGTGCTGAAGCCAAAGTACAAACTTCAGGAGTCGATGCTTGAGTTCAGCCGCTCGGCGCTCACAGATGCTGATGAGATATTATATGTGACAGATGTGGTGGAAGATCCCACAAAGAATGCCGATTTTCTTGAGAAAGTGGCTCAGGAAAAAGTGCCGGTGCTGTTGGTGATCAACAAGATCGATTTGCTGAAAGATCAGTCGGAGCTGGAGAGTATAGTGGCGCGATGGAAGGAATTGCTGCCGAATGCGGAGATTTTCCCCACATCGGCCAAGGAGCATTTCAACGTCAGCAACCTGATGACCCGCATTGTCGAGCTGCTGCCATCGAGTGCACCATATTTCGGCAAAGATGCTCTAACCGACAAGCCTGCCCGCTTTTTTGTCACCGAGATCATACGTGAGAAAATTCTCACGAACTACGATAAGGAGATCCCTTATTCGGCTGAAGTGATTGTGGAGAAGTTTGACGAGAAAGAGGGAGCGATCCATATCATGGCTGTCATCTATGTGGAGCGCGATTCACAGAAAGGAATACTCATCGGAAAGGGTGGCGCGCGTCTTAAGAAAGTGGGTATGGAAGCACGTAAGGATATCGAGACCTTCTTTGGCAAAAAAGTGTTCCTCGAACTGTTTGTGAAGGTCGAGGCCAACTGGCGCAACCGCGAGAACAAGCTCAAGGCATTCGGATATATCGAATGATTTCGTTATCTTTGCGTAAATTTAAGAACATCATATGGGACAGTTAGTAGCCATTGTCGGCCGCCCCAACGTAGGCAAGTCGACGCTATTCAACCGCCTGACGCAGTCGCGCACAGCTATTGTCGACGACACCGCGGGCACAACCCGCGACCGCCAGTACGGCAAGGTTGACTGGAGCGGCAAGGAGTTTTCAATCATCGATACCGGAGGTTGGGTCGTCAACAGCGAGGATATTTTCGAGGGCGAGATCAATAAGCAGGTAGAGGCCGCCATCGAGCAGGCCGACGAGATATTGTTTGTCGTCGATGCGATGAACGGTGTGACCGATCTCGACGATCATGTGGCTGAAATTCTCAGGAAGTCGACCAAGCCTGTCACTCTTGTGGCCAATAAAGTCGATTCCAATGACTGGATGTACAATATAGCCGATTTCTACAGTCTTGGCCTCGGAGACCCGTGGCCGGTCAGCGCCGTGAGCGGTTTCGGCACCGGAGATCTGCTTGATCAGGTGGTGAAGCAGCTGCCTGAAAAGGATGAAGATGGCGCGCCGGAGGATAATCTCCCCAAGTTTGCAATCGTCGGTCGCCCCAATGCCGGCAAATCGTCGCTGATAAATGCGTTTATCGGTGAGGATCGTCACATTGTGACAAATATAGCCGGCACTACGCGCGACTCGATCTATACGCGCTATAATAAATTCGGCTTTGACTTCTATCTTGTCGATACGGCCGGAATCCGCAAGAAAAACAAGGTCAACGAGGACATCGAGTATTATTCGGTGATACGTTCGGTGCGAGCTATCGAGGCAAGCGATGTGTGCATACTTATGATCGATGCCACGCGTGGCATCGAGGCTCAGGATCAGGCCATATTCTCGCTCATACAGCGCAACAAGAAAGGTCTTGTGGTGTGTGTGAACAAGTGGGATATTGTCGAGGATAAGTCGAAGGAGGCCATACGTCATTTCGAGGACGCTATACGTCAGCGACTTGCGCCTTTCACTGATTTTCCGATAATATTCACTTCGGCACTGACCAAGCAGAGGATATACAAAGTGCTTGAAACGGCTGTCGATGTGTATAAAAACCGTTGCCGCACTGTTTCGACATCGGAGCTAAACCGTGTGATGCTCGAGGCCATTGCCGCATATCCGCCTCCCGCCAACAAGGGAAAGTATATAAAGATAAAGTATGTGACCATGCTTAAGGGTGCGCCTGTGCCCACGTTCATATTTTTCTGCAATCTGCCCCAGTGGGTGAAAGAGCCGTACCGCCGTTATCTTGAGAATAAGATACGCGAGAACTGGGACTACTCAGGCACTCCGATACAGGTGTTCATGCGAGAGAAATAAATATTACAGACCACTGAATATGCCGTCTCCGATATATGGGGACGGCATTAATATTTCATTATGTCGATACATCGTTTGGTGGCGATAGCGTTTATTGCATTAGCCTCAGTGTTTTCAGCCGATGCCCAGCTGCTGTGGCGTGTGGACGGCAATGGATTGGAACGCCCGTCGTATCTGTTCGGGACGCATCATGTCGCCCCGGTCAATGTTCTTGACAGTATACAGGGGCTGGCTGACGCTGTAGCTTCGGTCGATGCGGCATATGGAGAGCTTGACATGCTTCACGGGGCGTCGGAGCGCACCCGGCAACTTATGCCGATGATGGCTGTGGCTCCGGCTGACAGTGTGTTGAACCGGGTGTTGCCTGAGGGTTATATGAAAAAACTGGGCGAGGAGCTGTCGCGTCTTGCCGGATATGTCGTAGATCCGACGCAGCTCGACCTTATGAAACCGGCCTTGGCGAACATGCAGCTTGCCATATTGCAGTCGATAGCGGCGTTCCCCGACTATGATCCGTCGGTGCAGCTCGATGTGGAGTTGCTCAAGCGCGCTGCCGCTGCCGGAGCATCGACACATGGTCTTGAGACGCCGGAGTTCCAGATCAGCCTGCTGTTCGATACTCCGATTTCGGTACAGGCCGAAGAGCTTGCGAAGGCTATAGACAATGCCGGCGAGGCTGTGGCGAAGGCGCGTGAATTGGCCGGGTACTATCGTAGGGGAGATCTCGATGCGATGGATGCCGTGATCTCGGATAGTGATTTCGGGATGACTCCCGCCGAGGCCGAGCGGATGCTGTATTCACGCAACGACGCTTGGGTGAAGACGCTTACAGGCGTGTTCCCCAAGTCGTCGGTTCTTGTCGTTGTCGGTGCCGGACATCTTGCCGGAGAACGTGGACTGATATGCCGGTTGCGTTCGATGGGTTACACCGTCACCGCTGTCACTGAGTGAATCATTCGATCAGTGCGCTGTTGCCCGGATGATCGAGGCAGTGGCATCTGGTGGTGTCGGGAGTGGCGATGTAGCTGCTGAAGTCGCATGCCATGTTGGGGTGTTTCCAGAAGTGCATCGGGAAGAAGTTGTCCACCGACACTTCTTCGGTGAATATCCGCGCTCCGCGACCGAAGTCGGTGCCAAGGCGGGTGTCAACCGGGAACATCACAATTTTCATGTGCGGGATCTCGCGGGCGATGCGTGCTGTGATCGTGCGGAATGCATTGTCGGCTTTCATCACCTCGTGCTGTGTCGATTCATCCTGCCAGTGCCAGTCGTTGAGGTCTCCGGCATGAAATATCACATTGCCTTCGGGGTCGGTAACGGCGTAGCTCACACCGGCATCTGTCGATCCGAAAGCTCTGACACTTAGTCCGCGCGGAAGTTCTATGGATGGGTCGCCGGCTTTCAGCCATGCTACAGACAGCCCTTTGTCGGGCACGAGTTTTGAGAATATGTCGTCAGACAGCACGAAAGTGCGGCGATGGTTCTGCGCGAGGTTGAAGATGTCGTCGTTGAAATGATCGGGGTGGTGGTGTGATACAAGAAACACCACATCGCAATCGGGTTGTGCCGCAAGTTCTTTTTCTAATGCGTGAGCCGGGTCACGGTAGTAGTCAAACACGAGAACCACACCGGGGGTAGCCACCAAGAATCCGCTGTGGTCGAGATAGGTTACTTTGTTCATTGTAGTGTCTAATCAGGAATTTCGATTACGAGTCCGTCATAGGCGAGGTTCACTCCCTGAGGCAGTGAGATGTCGGTTTGAGAGTGGAGGCCGATGTCGTGCGACATGTGGATGAGCCACGCCCTGCGGGGATTTACATCCCTTATAACGGTCAGGGCTTGCTCAAGGTTCATGTGTGAGCGGTGAGGCTTCATGCGCAGGGCGTTGATCACGAGGGTGTCGATGCCATGCAGCGCTGTGAGGCTTTCGTCGGGCAGCGTCGAGCAGTCTGTGATGTAGCCGAGTGATCCGATGTGGAATCCGCAGATGGTTGCTTCGCCATGTCTGACGGCTATAGGCATGACTTTTGTCCCTGCGGCTGTGAATTGCTTTCCGGGGATTATCTCATGGAGATCGAATGTGGGGACTCCGGGGTAGAGGTTGTCGCCGAAGCAGTAGGGAAGCCGACGGTGTATGTCGTCGATGACATCGCGTGATCCGTATACGGGCATGTCGCCATCCGCAGATGTGCGGTGGTGACAATAGGGACGCAGGTCGTCGATGCCTCCCACATGGTCGTAGTGATGGTGTGTGATGATGAGGGCGTCGATCTTTGGCGAATGTGCATCGAGAGCCTGCGTGCGGAAATCGGGCCCGCAATCGATGAGCAGGTTTTTGCCGTCAGGGGTGGTCAGCAGGGCGGATGTGCGTGAGCGCCGGTCGCGCGGGTCGTCGCTCCGGCATACGGGGCAGTCACATAGCAGAGCCGGCACTCCGGTGGATGTGCCTGTGCCGAGAAATCTGAGTTTCATGATCAGGTGTCAGAGTCTGTGTTCGATCAGGATGTCGTCTTCGAATAGCAGCCATACGCCGTTTTCGTAAGTCCATCGTTCGCGCATGATGCTATAGTTGGTCATGCGTGTGATTTCTTTTGGCGAGCCGAGTGAGAGCCGGCACTCCCGGCGTGTCATTCCGTCGGTGATCTGCCCGAGGGTGATCATCTGCCAGCGATCGTCGGTGATGTCGGGATAGCGCTTGTGGGGGTCGGAGATGGCGAACAGGTTGGCGAAAGTGCGCGGTGAGCGTGCTGAGGGGGAGGGGGTGATGAACAGGGATCCTCTGCTGCCGTGTGAGATGTCGGTGAAATCGATGCGCAGGGGTGCGACTGATGTACCAGGCATTACGGAGTCGATCTTTACGGCGATGTATTTACGTCCGCGGTTGTCGAGGTTGTCGAGATGGTCGCGCCAGAGAGATGTCAGCACATAGAATGTGCGTCCGCCGAGCACTTCGTTTGCTTGCTTTACCATGCTTGTCTCGATTGCGAATGGTATGTCGAGGTGGGGGCGTGAGCATATGGTGGAGCTGTCGATGCCGAGGGTGTATGTCAGCTCACGATCATTGCCGTCGGCGATGAATGTCAGTTCGGTTGTGCTTCCTCCGGTTGGGGAAGGCACATTGCGCATGCCTGTGTATGATATTTCGTGGCCTGCGAGGCTGTCGGCCGGAGCTGTCGCTCCAAGCAGCAGTTTGAACCGTTCGTCGGTGATGTGAAAGCGTTTGCCCTTTTTCCAGAGCTTGGGTGGCTCGCCTTTGACGTTGGCGAGCAGGGTGTCCTCCGCAGTCACGGTGCGGGCCTGATCGGCCGGCACCGTGATGCGGGGAGTGCTCTCGACGCCTGTGAAACAGGCTGTGAGGGTCATTAGAGATGCTATGGCGGTGAGGAGGGTTGCTCTCATTCACCGGGCACGATGTCCATGTTGTAGAAGATGAACGAATAGATGTCGGCCCATTCGTCGAGTGATTTCGACACAGGTTTGCCTGCGCCGTGACCGGCGTTGCTGTCGATGCGGATCAGTTTGGGTGCGTTGCCGGTGTCGGCTTCCTGCAGGGTGGCGGCGTACTTGAATGAGTGTGCGGGTACGACACGGTCGTCGTGGTCGGCGGTGGTGACGAGAATGGCCGGGTAGCTCAAGCCTCCGCCACGTATGTTGTGGAGCGGAGAGTATCCGAGCAGGTATTTGGCCATGGCAGGCCCGTCGTCGCTTCGGCCATAGTCGGGAGCCCAGTTCCATCCGATGGTGAACAGATGATATCGCATCATGTCCATGACACCCACGCGGGGTATCGCCACCTTGAAGAGGTCGGGGCGCATGTTCACTACGGCGCCTACGAGCAATCCACCGTTGGAAGCGCCTTCGGCCACGATGAGGTCGTTGGTGGTCCATTTTTGGTCAATCATGTACTCGGCTGCGGCAATGAAGTCGTTGAACACGTTGACCTTCTCCATCTTAGTGCCTGCACGGTGCCATTCCTCGCCGTATTCCGATCCGCCGCGCAGGTTGACGTGGGCGTATATGCCGCCGTTTTCAAGCCACAGAAGGCGAGCCGGATTGTAGTTGGGTGTCAGTGAGCTGTTGAAGCCTCCGTAACCGTAGAGGTAGACCGGATTGCGCGAGTCGCGTTTGAGCCCTTTCTTGTATGTGAGGAACATGGGTACGCGTGTGCCGTCGGATGAGGTGAAGAAAACCTGTTCGGTCACGTAGTCGGAGAAGTCGACACCTTTGACCTGCGGCATGGCCACAGTGGTGCGTTTTCCGGTGCTGAGATTGTAGCTGTAGACAGCAGTGGGGCATGTGAACGACGTGAAGCTGTAGAAGATGTCGTCGCCGCTCTTCTTGCCTGCGGACAGACCGATCGTGCCGTATCCGTCGGTTGCAATGTCGCCGAGTTTCGAGCCGTCTTTGGCCGACACGGCCACGACATGGTCGGATGCGTCCTGCTCGTATGTGAGCAGCAGACGGTCGTTGCCGGCAAATGTGGCGCCTTTCAGGACACCCTTGGCTTCGGGAACGAGTTCGCGCCATGCGCTTTTGACGGGGTTGTCGACGTCGGCCACCATAATCCGTCCTTTCGGAGCGTTCTCATCGCTGATGATGTAGATTTTGCCATCGGCCACGTCGATGATGTGGTGGCTGTGACGTTGTGTCGGCTCAATCTCGATCCAGCCGGCATCGGGGTTGTCGAGGCGTTTCATGATTATGGCCTCGCCATTGCCAGCGCCTGATTTGATGATGAACAACAGGGGCTGTCCTTCGGGGACATATGCCGAATGGAAGTAGAGGGGATTGTGTTTGTCCTGATATACGACGGTGTCGGCCTCCTGATCGGTGCCGAGTTTGTGATACCATACACGGTGTCCCATGTTGGCGCTTGAGAATTCCTTGCCTTCCTCGGGGCGCTCATATGCGCTGTAGAAGAATCCGTCGTCGCCGTTCCACACCGCGTCGGTAAACTTGGCCCATTCGATGTGGTCTTTCATCAGCTTCTTTGACTTCGTGTCCATGACGAATATTTCCGTCCAGTCGCTGCCGTTGCGGGAGATGGTGTAGGATGTGTAGCGTCCGGATGGTGATTGCCCGATGCCGGTCAGGGCCACAGTGCCGTTGTCCGAGAGCTTGTTGGGGTCGAGAAATACTTCGCGCTTTCCGGTGGGTTTCTTAGAACGGTAGATGACGTTCTGATTCTGCAGGCCATCGTTGTCTGACACATAATACATGCCGTCGTTGCCTTTCCACGGCATGCCAAGGCGACGGAAGTTGTAGAGCTCGGACAGTCTGTCGCGGAGCTGTGTGCTATAGGGTATCGCGTCGATGTATCCGCGGGTGAGGGCGTTCTCGGCTTTGACCCACTCGAGAGTGGCTGCCGCTGTGTCGTTTTCGAGCGGACGGAATGGGTCGGCGAGCTTTATGCCGTAGTAGTTGTCGACTACCGTAGGGTCAGATGGAGCCTGCGGATATTTCAGTGACGTAGGTGCTGCCGGCACACGTGCCTCAGCGCCAGTTGCGGCTATGATTGTCATTGCTGCTGTCAGGACGATTTTTTTCATCGGGCTTATTGTCTCTGTTTATATATTTATGTGCAAATTTAATAAGTAACTATCAAAAATAGGCTATCGGGCTGTCACTTATTTAGGGAAATTGGGGTAAGGGTTTCTGCTGGCAGTTGTTAAATGGGTCTTATGATGCAGAGCGGCAGTGAGTTGTGAGGCGATTGGGGTGTGGTTAATAAATTTTAACGTGTTTTTGGTGGTGAAAATATTGGTGTGAATGAAAAAATGCCTACCTTTGCACTACCAAACAACATCGCGGGGTGGAGCAGTGGTAGCTCGTTGGGCTCATAACCCAAAGGTCGTAGGTTCGAGTCCTGCCCCCGCCACTAAAGCCGAGGCGCTTCATTAGAAAGACGCCTCGGCTCATTTTTTGTGCCTGTGCAATATTGCCAGGCGTTTGGAGCGTGGGGTGACGGTGGCGCGCGCGAGCCGGAAAAGTAAGAATGTCAATGTGCTCTCGCTGCCGTTTTCGCGGCGCATGGTAAAAAACCTGTGTTTAGGCATAGAGATTGCATAGTCGGAAGA
>CANOUR010000006.1 GCA_947570265.1 uncultured Bacteroidales bacterium
GCTCTGTCTGACGGAGATTGCGAGCCGGAATAATCCAGAAAGAGAACTAAATCGGAAAAAAATCGTCTGTAAAAAACTTGACTTCAAATCTCTATCTCACGATTTATCAAAAGATGACTTGACATCCGCTTATTAACATCTATTTCTATCCTGTCAATATTTTTTCGGAGCGGGGAAGCAGTGATGCTTCCCCTATTCGTTTTTGCATTTATTTGCAGCATTATGACCCGTTTAAACGCTATGAATGACTATCTTTGCACCATAAATCACACCCGACCAATCATCCATTGAGAGCATCTCAAGTCTATATATTTGTCGTTCTGACGCTTACCATGCTGTCGGCGATGGCTTCGGATCTCAGCCAGACACCAGTGCCAGCACCAGGTTCGCCCGAGCCACTGTCCGTGGCCGACACAACCGCAGCTGACACCGTCACACCGGACACAACGGACGTACCGCTCCCGACCGACGGACGGCGCAGCCGCCTGAGCCGCGTGCGCATCAATCCCGAGGCCGATTCCACCACAGGCGGACGCCGCATCGTGCGGGTGAAAGGCGACCTCGACAACCGCGTTGACTTCTCGGCAACCGACTCGATGGTGCTCATAGGCCGCAACGAAGCACGCATGTATGGCCCAAGCGATGTCACCTACGGCGACATATCGCTAAAGGCCAACGAAATACAGATGGATACCCGCACGAGCACAGTCTATGCCCTCGGTGTGCCAGACACGTCGGGAGAAACACAGGGCACACCGATATTCACCGACAATGGCACTGAATATCAGTCGCAGACGATGCGCTACAACTTCAAGACCGGCAAGGGATTCATCACCGACGTGATCACCCAGCAAGGTGAAGGCTATCTCACCGGAGGACTGACGAAAAAGGTTGACGACAACACGTTTTACGTGCAGAACGGCCGCTACACCACATGCGAAGACCATGAGTCGCCCCACTTCTGGCTACAGCTCACCCAGGCAAAAGTGAGACCAAAGAAAGATGTGGTGTCGGGGCCGGCCTACATGGTGCTTGAAGGACTGCCACTGCCATTGGCCGTGCCTTTCGGCTATTTCCCGTTCAGCGACAAATATTCGTCGGGCATTATATTCCCCTCGTTCGGCGATGACTACCGTCGCGGCTTCTATCTCCGTGAAGGAGGATATTATTTTGCCATCAACAACAATATCGACCTCGCTCTCACGGGCGAGATCTACACCAAAGGATCGTGGGGACTGCAGGCCAAGAGCGCCTATGTGAAGCGCTATAAATACAACGGATCGTTCAACATAGCCTACCTCAAATCGATCTACGGCGACAAAGGTATGCCCGATTACTCGAAGCAGACCAACTTCCAGGTGGTGTGGAGCCATACTCAGGACGCCAAGGCCAATCCAAATCTTACGTTCTCGGCCAGTGTGAACTACGCCACAAGCGGATACACACGCAACGACCTCAACTCATACTACAGCAACGCATTCACTGAGAACACAAAAAGCTCGAGCGTAAACCTCACCTATCGCCCACCCGGCTCGAAGTGGTCATTCTCGACGACGGCCAACATCACCCAGCGCACACAAGACTCAACGCTGGCAGTGTCGTTTCCCAATATCACCGTATCACTGAGTCAGATAGCACCGTTCAAACGCAAGAAAGCCGTTGGATCGGAACGATGGTATGAGAAGATAAAGCTGAGTTATTCGGGACAGTTCAACAACTCACTGACATCGAGACAGAGCGAATTTTTCAAAAAAAACCTGATAAAAGACTGGCGAAACGGATTCAAGCACTCGATACCGATTTCGGCGACGTTCAACATATTCAACTATATCAACCTCACACCGTCGGTACAGATCACCGACCGCATGTACACAAGCAAGGTGCGCCGCCAATGGGATCCCAACGCATCGGTGGAGGTGTGTGACACGAGCTACAGCATCTATAACGTGTGGGACTTCATGGCATCCGTGTCGCTCGACACAAAACTCTATGGATTCTATCAGCCTCTGCCATTTCTTGGCGACAAGGTGAAGATGATACGCCACGTGCTCACACCAACCATCTCGTTTTCGGGAGCACCCGACTTCGGATCGTCATTCTTCGGATACTACGGACGCTACTCCTACACCGATGCCAACGGCCAGATGCAGGAACGCTCCTACAGCAAGTTTCCAAACGCACTGTTCGGTGTGCCGTCGCAAGGGCGCACTGGAACTGTCACCGTATCGCTGGCCAACAACATCGAGATGAAAGTGAGGAGCGATGCCGACTCCATCGGCGAAAAAAAGGTGTCGCTGATCGAGAACTTCACCATATCCCAAAGCTACAACATGGCCGCCGACTCGCTCAACTGGAGCAATATCAACACGTCGGTGCTGCTGCGTCTGACAAAGAACTTCAATCTCAACATCTCAGGCACTTGGGATCCATACACCTACAAGCTCAGTCCGTCGGGCACACCCGTGCGTGTGAACATTCCCCGATGGAGCGCAGGCAAGGGATGGGCACGTCTGTCGAGCGCGGGAACCTCGTTCAGCTACACATTCAACAACGACACATTCCGGAGAAAGAAAAAAGGCGACAACAAGAAGCGCGATCAGGAAAGCGAGGCCGATCTGTTTGCCTCAGACATATCGGATTTCCAGCAACCGACCACCCCGGGAGATGACACAGACAACGACGATATGCAGTTTGACCAGGATGGCTACATGAAATGGGAAGTGCCGTGGAGCCTGTCGGTCAACTACTCGATCGGATATGCCTACGGCGAGTTTGACTATGACAAGATGGAATACAAAGGCCGTCTGACACAAAATCTGTCATTCTCAGGGTCGATACGTCCGACCAAGAACTGGAATTTCTCGTTTTCGGCCAGCTACAACTTCGAGACACGCAAACTGGCCTATATGAACTGCAATATTTCACGCGACATGCACTGCTGGGCCATGCGCGCAAGCTTCGTGCCTGTCGGCCCATACAAGAGCTACAGCTTCAACATAGCCGTGAAATCGTCGCTGCTGAGCGATCTGAAATATGACAAGCGCTCATCGACCGCCAACGGCATCACATGGTACTGACCATCACCAGCGCAGCGGCAACCGCCACTGCCACAACCACAGAGCCGTATCTGTAGGGGCGCATGCGGCGCTCAAACACAAGGCGGCCGCCGGGCACATTGAGATAGATGCTTCCGTAGGCATACACCGCACGGAGATAAACCAGCAGGTAGACAAACGCCACCACCATGACCAAACAAAATAGCGAAGCGAGTATCATATCGGTTGTCGTTTTAAAATAAAACGACTGCCGTGCGGCACATGTTCGCCCCGTTAGGCCGCCAAGGTTTGTCCGTACCGCTGAAAAACACTATATTTGCAGCTAAATCCTCTCCGGAATGAGCAACCGATTTTCCGACATATGGCGCTGGTGCAACCGCTATTTCTCGCTCACGCTGCTGGCTGTGGCCGCAGCGGTTGTGTTCGTGGTGTTTCTCAACGACAACTCCGTGATGCGCACCTATGAACTTGAGCGCGAGATCGAGCGGCTACAGCTCGAGATAGCCGATCACCGCGACACACTTGTCCACTACCAGCAACTCAACACACGTCTTGAAACCGACGCCCGCACAATGGAGCAGATAGTGCGTGAGCAATACCACATGCAACGCGCCGGCGAAGATGTGTATCTAACCGATTGACCACATGTGTGAACGACATAAACCCAACCCATCACGCGCTGCATCATGGACAGCCAACGCCGGATTGCTTCTGGTGCTCGCAGGCACGGCATTGCCGCTGTTCTCACACGACCTTTTCATGATCACCCGCTGGGTGTTCAGCGCAGGTGCACTGCTGTGTCTCGGCGGGCGTGCGATGGATCGCATGACATCGCGCACCGACACATCCGAGCCACTACGGCTGAAACGCCTCAGACGCATAGAGCTGTGGAGCGCGATAATGTTTGCCGTAGCAGCCGTATTCATGTTCCTGCGCAATGTCGGCCCGACCGACTGGATTGCGTTCACCCTTGCCGGTGGCGCACTCACATGCTACACGTCGATCATGATTCCAAAGGCAAAAAACTGAGTAATCAAGGGTGACATGCGTCTGACAATCGACATCGGCAACTCGGCCACAAAAATGGCGCTGTGGGACGGTGATAGAATCATCGGCACTACTGTCGGCACGTGTGCCGACGCACTCAGGCTTTGCGACGGCGCTGACGTAAGCGGTGTGATAATCTGTGCCGTCAGACCTTTACCTGACGGAATCACCGATGCAATGGCTGAAATAGCTCCTGTGACACTGCTCACGCACACTACCCCCATACCGCTTGTCAACGCATATGCATCGCCACACACACTCGGCTCCGACCGCCTGGCCGCAGCCATAGGCGCAGCATCGCTCGCTCCGGGGCGCGAGCTACTCGTGGTCGACCTCGGCACAGCCGCCACATTCGACCACGTCAGCGCTGATGGACGCTACACCGGGGGCAATATCGCCCCGGGACTGCGCCTGCGCCTCGAATCGCTCCACAGCCACACCTCGCGCCTGCCTCTGCTGCAAATGCCGCATGACTATAAGCCCGACAATGTTTTCGGCAACGACACTGCATCGGCCATGCTCAATGGTGCGCTTCTCGGCATAGCCTCCGAGATTGCAGGCTACCGCTCACGCATGGACAAGAAAGCGCTAACCGTCCTCACCGGCGGCGACGCACCTCTTATCGCACCTCTACTCGAATTTGAATCCGTCACCGATCCACACCTTGTCGGCCGCGGATTAAACCGCATACTGATCCACAATGAAAAATAGAATCATCACAATCATCGCGTGCGCTCTGGTGGCTCTCACCGCGCTACCCGACTCACGCAGCCCTTATTCACGATTCGGATACGGATTGCTCAACGACAACGCCACTGCAGCGCAAAATCTCATGGGCGGTGTGGGCTACGCCATGCGTTCCGGACGTCAGATCAACGCAATGAACCCGGCGAGCTATGCCATGGCCGACTCCATGACATTCCTCTTCGACATGGGTCTCGACCTGACCAACGTGTGGTCAAAGGAAGGCACCCGGTCGAAACATGACATAGGTGGCGGTCTGGACTACATCACCATGCAGTTTCCATTATCGAAACGTCTGGGCATGAGCATCGGACTGATCCCCTACTCCACTGTCGGCTATTCTTTCGGATCGAAGATCGACAACGGCAGCAGTTCATATGAGGGCATCGGCGGACTCAACCAGTTTTATGCAGGTGTGGCCGGACGTGTTGTGGGCAATCTGTCGATCGGCGCCAACATAAGCTATCTGTTCGGCACAAGCTATCACGATGTCTATGCCTCGTCACCGTCATCCACCTCATTGTTCGAGCAGGTGCTTGAAGTACGTGACTTCCACCTGCAATTTGGCGCGCAATATTCACAAAACTTCGGATCAGCCCACCGTGTGACACTCGGCTTGACTTATTCACCGGCCAAGACACTTCTCGGACACACATGGATACAGAAATACGACATCAATTCCGACGCCGCCCCCGACACACTTAACTACACCCGGCTGAAAGGCAACTTCTCGCTTCCTGAGACATGGGGAGCCGGTGTGGCATATGAATGGAACTCGCGACTGCTTGCCGAGGTTGACTTCACATATCAGCCATGGTCGAAGGCCAAGATCATGAAAAACGAGAATTTCATGACCAATACATTTGCCAACCGCTACAAAGTGGCTGCTGGCATGTCGTGGCGTCCGGCCGACCGCGGCAACTATGCACAGCTGATCACCTACCGCATCGGCGCACACTACACCCGCGACTATATGGTTGTCAGCTACGACGGCAAGAATCACAATGTGCGCGACTATGGCATCTCCTGCGGTTTCGGCTTACCCACACCCGGCCAGAAAACAATTGTCAACATAGGCTTCGAATGGCTGAGGCGCGGCACGTCCGATCCCAATATCGTGTCGGAGAACTATTTCAATATCCGTTTAGGCATCAACTTCAACCAGCTCTGGTTCATGAAGAGCCAGCTGAAATAACGCGTCTTGAAACCAGACAGCCGACATATTCTTCCGATGGCACTCGTGGCTATGATCCTGTCAGCCACCGGGTGCAAGGAGGAGACACATCTCGGAGTTACGGAAAACATCGATCCGGAGGTCACCCCTACGATGATGACCCGAGATGTGGAGACACTTATCAGCGACAGCGGCATCACGCGCTACCGCATTGTGTCGCCATTGTGGCTCGTCTATGACGAAGCGAAAGTGGCACGATGGCGCTTTCCCAACACTCTCCATCTCGAAAAATTCGACGACCTGCTCCGCGTGGTCGCCACCGTGGACTGCGATTCGGCCACCTATTACAAAAGCCGTCAACTGTGGCAACTCGATGGCAATGTGCGCATAGAGAATGCCCTCAAGGAAAAGTTTCTGACCAACCAGCTCTACTGGGATCAGCGCTCACATAAGGTCTACAGCGACTCATTCATACATATCGAGAAACCTGACCGCACACTCGAAGGCTATGGCTTTACGGCTGACGAACGCATGACATCATACACCATACGCAGCGTATCGGGCATATTCCCGGCCAAAGATCTCACGCCCGAAGGAAAACAAAATCCGTGAACATCCATTACTAAAATATGACACCTCTCTACTGGCTCATCGTAGCAGCAGTATCGCTGGTATTCTCCGCCCTGTTCTCAGGGGTGGAGATAGCCTATATCACATCAGACCGCGTGATGATGGGTCTCGACATGAAGAAAGGCGGCCTGATAGGGCGCATCATCGAGCGGTTCTATTCCGACCGCGACCTGTTCATCTCCACCATCCTTGTCGGCAACAATGTGATGCTCGTCATCTATGGCATGGGCTTCGCGGCACTGCTTGAGCCTTGGCTTCACAGCGTATGCCACAACGACGGCCTTGTGCTTCTGCTGTCGACACTGATCTCCACTCTGGTGATATTGCTCGTAGGAGAATTTTTTCCGAAAGCCACATTCCGCATCAATCCCAATACGTCACTCAAGCTGTTCGCCCTGCCGGTCTTTCTGTTTTACGTGATATTGTATCCTGTGGCATGGTTCACGTCGTGGCTGTCCCGCTCACTGATGCGCCTTGTCGGCGCAAAGGAGACCACAACCGCCTTGGGAGTGTTCTCTGTCGGAGAGCTGAACTCGTATCTCGAACAACGCATCGACAACGTCACCGATCCCGGCACGGCACAAGTGGAGACCGAGGTCAAGATGTTTCACAATGCGCTCGACTTCTCCACCACCCAGCTGCGCGACTGCATGCTGCCGCGCAACGAGATCGTGGCTGTTGACATCGACTCCACCACACGCGAACAGCTCAGCGACCTGTTCACCAAATCGGGACGCAGCAAGATCATCGTCTACAGCGAGGACATCGACAATGTGCTCGGATATATTCACGTATCGGAGCTTCTTGTAATAGACGCCGACTGGACAAAACAGCTAAAACCGGTGTTGTTCGCTCCCGAGACGCTGCTTGCCAACAAGATGATGCGGCGACTCATGAGCGAGAAGCGTTCGATGGCCATTGTGGTCGATGAGTTCGGAGGCACGGCAGGACTGGTGACACTCGAAGATCTTGTAGAAGAAATTTTCGGCGACATCCGCGACGAACACGACTCGCAGAGCCTCACGGCAAAAGAGACATCTCCGGGAGTTTACGAGTTTTCGGGCAGGATGGAGGTGCGCGATCTGCGCGACATCTATCGTCTCGACATTCCCGAAGATGATGAGTACCAGACCCTTGCCGGCTATCTATTGTGCAAGACCGGCGCACTCCCGGAGAACGGTGAGACAATTGTGATTGACAGCTATTCGTTCACTATCCTTGAGCGTACCGCCACCCGCATCGAACTTGTACGTGTCGAAGCCGCTCCCCCATCCGACGATGACGACGATTGATCTACCATCGGGATTCATCGAATCGCTGCGTGCCGAAAATCCCGGCATGTTCGACGGACTCGAGAGCGCACTTGCAGAAACGCCGAGCACAGCCATACGCTACAACACGGGCAAAATGCCGGTTCCGGCAGATCTCACCGACTGCGTGCCATGGTGCGGTGAAGGCCGTTATCTCGCCAACCGACCGGTGTTCACTCTTGATCCGGCCTTGCATCAGGGACTCTACTATGTGCAGGATGCCTCGTCGATGTTCATATCAATGATCGCGCGGCAATTATCAGCCGGAGAAAAGCCGCTCCGGTGGCTTGACGCATGTGCCGCACCGGGAGGCAAAACCACTTGCGTGCTCGGTGCTCTTCCGAAAGGATCGCTCGTGATGGCAAACGAGATAGTACCACAGCGCGCGGCTGTGCTTCGCGAGAACATTCTGAAATGGGGTGATCCATCGGTGATCGTAACACGCGGCGACAGCCGTGCATTAGCTCGTCTGTCAGGACGATTCGACGTAGTAGCGGCCGACGTGCCGTGTTCGGGCGAGGGCATGATGCGAAAAGATGCTGATGCCGTGGCACAATGGAGCAAGAAGCTTGTCACGGAGTGTGCCACACTCCAACGCGGCATAATATCCGATCTATGGGAAGCGGTCACACCCGGAGGCCACATGGTTTACAGCACATGCACATTCAACCGGACTGAAAACGAGGATATGCTGCAGTATATCGAGAAACAGCTCGGCGGTGAAATTGTGCCTGTCGAAGGCGTTGATCCATCATGGGGCATAGTAGAAAGCGGCGGTGGTTACCGTTTTATTCCTGGCAGAATACGGGGCGAAGGTCTTTTCATGGCGCTCGTAAGGAAACCCGGCGATGCAGCCCCGTGGCAACCGGGTCGAGCCATCAATGCCAAGCCGCATATCACAAATGATTGGCTTGGCGACCATGACCTGACCGTAATGACTCAAAACGACCGCATAAACGCATTTCCGTCAGCCCACATGCCACTGCTGAAGAATGTGGAAGCCACACGCGGACTCGACATAATACTCCATGGCACCATAGTGGCGCGTATAAAAGGCCGCGACATCATTCCCGATCATTCGCTCGCACTTTCCATGGCTCTGCGCCGTGGTGCTTTTTCTGAGGTCGAACTCCTGACAGACACAGCCCTCTCATTTCTTAGGTGCGAGACAATCACACTGCCCGCTGACACTCCACGCGGGCACGTGCTGCTCACACACGGCGGACGTCCATTAGGTTTTTCAAAACACATGGGCAACCGCACCAACTCACTGTTTCCACGCGAGTGGCGCATACACATCCAGCGCTGATCAGAACCTCAACGACGCACCGACCATGCCATGCACACCCTGTTCGGGCGACAGGTCGAGCATCTCGGCATCGCGTCCGAGCAAATTCTCACCCCGCGCAAACACAGTCAACCGGCTATTCACAGCATAACTGACATTCACTCCGAGCAACGATACGTTGCGCAACCCGACCCTTTCGTGGGCTACAGGAACGTGATTGAGCACTCCGTTTCCTGCATATGACCGATATACCGCACGTCCTGCCCGCAACTGATATGCAATCTTGATGTTGAGTGGCTTGACCGGCCGCACACTTATATTTGCATCGACGACATGACAGGCACGGTCGCGATAAGCATAATATGCTTTGTCATAGCCCGAAGGAGCTGCCGTGTAACATGCTTTTACTTCGAGCCAAGACCTGACTTTAGCACCGACTTCCGCTCCGACATGTCCTCCGGCAATATCGGTATTTTCCCATAGCATTCCTCCTCCTGCAAGGTTTCCGGCCTCGACCGGCATAGCCCAGCTGTTGGCCTTTGCCCAGCCGCCATAAAGGCGCAACCACATGCCGCGCCACGGCCCGACTGTGACATCTGCATCCAGAGTGACAGGCAAATGACTCATTCCCGGTGCGGCATAAGGCACTTGCCTAAGAGCGAACTGCGACATGGAGGAGATCGGATTGAGATGCTCACCACCGGCGGCACGCACCGTCATTGCGAAAAATGACGACGGAGTCCATCCTACTTCAACATCGGGCGCGATGTGAAAAGCTTTGTCACCGTTGAACGTGATATCGATCCGCGGGCCGAGTGCAAGAGTCCACACACCGGTGTGTAGACGCCACATCGGTGTGAGTGTAAGCACACCGGTCGTACCCCCATCATTGATAGCATATCCCGCAGATGGAAGCGCGACAGCGTGCGCCGACGACCCGAGTAGATCCAGATCGACCATCAATCCGACCTGTGCATGATCCGACGTCGGCAACCATGCGTCAGCTCCGACGGCAAAATTGTGTTGTGACACACCCTTCGACAGACCTGCCGGAGCATCGACACCTGCCGACGAATAACCAAACCATCCGTATCGTGCGTCTATATTGTATTTCAAAGATCCGGATGCTGAATGCCAAGCAGCATCAACATCAGCACGGTTGGATGTCAACCAATAGCCATGCTGACCTATGCGTGGCATGTTGTGGCGGTCGATTGTCCACGAGAACGAGCCTTCTATCATCGACTTTCCACCAAAGGAATGCGCCACATCAATCCCTAACGCTCCGGCATGTGTGCGATACCACTCGCCTTTGCGGCTGTAGACATTGCTGTCCCATTGCAGCCATGCACCGAGATCGGTAGTCTTGTTGTCGACCAACCTGTAGCCTGCCGACAACATACCATCAAACGCCGGAGCGCCAAGGGCAGCCATCAGGTAGCCACGTGAACCAGCCAGCGCATCAGGATCAGTCCATCCGGCAGGATCGAGCCGCCTCACCGTAGCCGGGACATCGGTGGTGACAGCACGCTGCGTTGTAGATAGTTTGACAGCCTCAACATCGGGAAGCGTCACATGCGGCATCAGAGGCAGACGTCTGGCATCTTTTTCAACCGGCAACAATTCACGGTCGACAGTGATCTCACGGTTGATGTCCTGTGCATGCACTCCGCATGCCATGACAGCCATCGCCGCCATTATATATATTGATTTCATTTCGATAGTCTTTTGTTGATCATGTCGATGATGTCGGTTTCTTTGCCTGGATAATTGGAGCGCAGGCTCTTGAGATATTCATCAGCCTCAAATTTATCTCCACGGCTTCGCAATATATCGCTATACACAATGAATCCGCGAGCAAGCCAATAGCTGTGTGGCGGATTGGCATTTATGAACGAGTCGGCTGTACGGGCCGCATCCTTCAACAACCCGCGATCGAGTTGCGACTGCGCAAGCGCGACAGCACTCATCGAACCGTAAAGTGTGGCCGGATTGGCGGCAAGCGCACTCCACTCACGGTCGGCATCTTTGTGGCGCTTGAGCCGATCAAGTGACACGGCACGCAAATATCGTGCCTCATCGAGGCTTTCGGCCGGAGCGGCACTCGAAGCCAGCAATGTCTCAGCTATCGCAACCACATCTTTATCGCGCTTGAGATGCGACGCACATCGCATGACACCCATTCGGGCGCTGTGAAGGGCTACCGTGCCCGATGCACTTTCCTCAAGCTTCTTGAACGATGCAAGCGCATCGCGATATTTGCCGAGCGACTGCTCAGCCTCACCCTTTATGAGCAGCGCCTGTGGTGCTGCCTCGGAATGTGGATAACGCTCCACCACTTCAGCTGCAAGACTCACAGCCTTGTTGGCATCACCGGAGTTCCACGCGTTTTCAGCCAGATAATATGTAGCTTTGGCGCGCGACACTCCCGTAGGATAATTCTTCAGATACTTGTCGATAAGTGCGGTCTTTCCCTCAGTGGCATAAGCCTGCTCGGCGGCCTCGAATGCCAGACGATCCATCTCCACCGCATCGAGCTGCGGAGCATCAGGCACACCGGCAACAAAATCGGCATAATCATGAAGACGCCCCTCGGATGCATACAGACGCTTTAGATCGTCGGCGGCAAGGCGTGCCTCATCGCTTGAAGGATACGACGATATCACTTTCTTATATGTTTCCGCAGCACGCTTGCTGTCACCGCTGTTGAGGTATATCAGAGCCAGCTGCAGGTAACCGTTTCGGCCGGAAGCAGTCGACGCATGCTCCGACACCAGACGATTGTAGGTGGCGATCGCCCCCTTTGTATCACCTATAGCGGCCTGACTCTCGGCTTTTTCAAGGAGAGCCTGAGGCACGAGTCCCGTCGACGGGAAGTCTTTTACGAGACGATCGATATCGGCAATCTTCGCGCGATGATCGCCCTGCAGACCTTTTACAATGGCAAGCTGATAGATAGCATAGTCTCCGCTCTGCGGCGACATATCATATGCCCTTCGGTAAGCATCGGCCGCACCGGCAAAGTCCGAGGCATAATAATGGCAGTCGCCTATACGGTTATCTATATCGGCACGCAGTCGCGGATGTTCGTGTGAAGCTGCTTTCGATGCATCGGTCGCCGCTTTCAGCGCTGCCTTATATTGTCCCGCAGAGAACCGGGCGTATGTCAGATCGTAGAGTGCGGTCAAACGGTTTGGATCATTATTTGCGGCATCTTTCAGATATCGCTCGTACATGCGCGCCGCACCATCATAGTCACCGCGCGAGTACAGGCAGTCGCCGAGCCATAGACGGCTCTGACGCAGAATCTGTCTGTCGTAGCCGTCGCCCATCTGCTGCACCTGACGCAGATGACTTTCGGCGGCGGCCATACGTCCCGACTGATATTCACGCGTGGCCATCACAAACAACACCCGCTGACGGGCAGCAAGTATGTCATGCGACGGATTTTTCACCCGCTCAATCGCCTGCAGGGCACTTTCGTAGTCATTGTCGGTGATATAACCGGTGACAAGATAACGCTCCACCTCCGGAGCATACCGCGAATCGGGGAACTCACCAAGGAAATCCTCGAGAATCTTCACTGAGCTTCCGAATGGCGCACGACCACCATCCATACGTGCCACGGCATAATTATAAAAGGCCGTTTCCTGTACTGCGCGGTCGTAATTCATGCGATAGGCATTTTCAAAAGCCATCACGGCACTATCGATGTCACCACGTCTCATATATGCCTGACCAAGGAAAAGATAAGCACTCTGTGCCAATGCATTTCCTGTGGGTATCACCTGTTGCAGCAACTTTATGGCAGCATCGTCGTTGCCATTGCGATACTCATTCACACCGAGAATATAATAGACCGATGGGGAGGGATTCTCGACCATCGACGCATATTTCCAGAGGTATGGAGTGGCCTCGCTTTCCCGATCGAGATTGTAGAGCGACTCTCCCGCCACACGCATTGCCTCGGCCGAGAATTGCTTGTCGGCATCGTGGCGGTCGATAAGCTTACGCGCCATTGCGAGTGCTTTGGCCCATTCACGGCGAGAGAAACGCATCTGCATTATATAATAGGGAGCCGACGCACCCGGCTCGTCGACAGTGCTGACGCTTTCCATCAAAGGCAGAGCCGTGGCATAATCGTCATTCAGATAGGCCACATAGGCACGGTAGAACCGAGCCGACTGCGCATAGCGGCCGGAACGCTCCAAACGCGACATATCGGCAATCGCTTCATTGTAGTCGCCAAGCATCAGGCGGCAATATCCACGACGGTATATGAGATCTTCGGCCATATCTGCGTCCAACGAGCGCTCGTCAACGGCATCATATGCCCTGAATGCCTTAGCCCAGCGCTTCTCTGAAAAATCTATGTCTGCCAGAGCAATCATGGCATAGGCACGCATCGGTGAGGCCGGATACTCCCGCAGATATCGCTCAAGCAACTCAGCGGCCTGCGGCCGGCCACTGCCGGCAGCCGCCAATCCGCACCACAACAGCGTAGCTGGCTCGAGTTGCGGCGACAGCACATCGGCCTGACCAAGCTGATCAAGTGTTCCGGAGGCATTGCGATCGACCCACATCTGCAATCCACGCGACAGATAACCATCGGATTGCGGGGAACTTATCTGTGCTTGAGCCGAGAGCGTCATAGCCACGGCCACGAGAACAATATGCTTTCGTTTCATCATAACCACAAATTTACAGAGAAAGCACACATATCACACCACATTTACATGGGAATTTAGATTATTATGCGTATTTTTGGACATATGAAAGCTTTTATTTCTTTTATTGCAGGAGTTTTGCTTTCCACGGGTGCAACAGCGCAAGTGGCAGGTACGTGGAGCGGTAAACTTGAGTTGACGCCACAAGTGTCGTTGGAACTGGTGATCAATCTGCCTTCCGATGGCAGCAACGCCACTTTCGACTCACCTGATCAAGGCGCATACGGGCTTCCGCTCGAGGTTGAATACAATCAAAACGACTCGATTGCCGTTGCATCCCCAAAAATTGGATTCTTTTTCTCGGGACGCATTGCCGACGGAAACCTCACAGGCACTTTCCGTCAAGGGATGGTTACGCGACAACTCACGCTGACAGCTAAAAAAGAAACCGCCCACACAGCCGACCGTCCGCAAACACCCCGCCCTCCATATCCATACACTACCAAGGATGTGGAATTTGATGGCAGCGGTAACTCACATCTATGCGGCACTCTGACACTGCCCGACGATCCGGCGCCAGGAAATCCCACCGTGCTGATGATCAGCGGCAGCGGTCTGCAAGATCGCGACGAAACGGTAATGGGTCACCGCCCGTTTGCCGTTATATCGGACTATCTCGCACGCCACGGCATCGCATCACTGCGCTATGACGACCGTGGCACAGGCAGCTCGACCGGCGACACCGACACTCTGACCACAGCTGGAAATATCGCTGATGCCCGCGCAGCCATCCAATGGCTACGCAGCAACACAAAATCGCAGCGTGTAGGAGCTATCGGCCACAGTGAAGGAGGTCGCATAGCATTTGCCATCCAGTCCGATTTCATAGTGGCTATTGCCGCACCTGCTTCGCGAGGCGACACACTGATCGCCGACCAAAACCGCGCGATGCTCACCGTTGGCGGCATGCCGGAGGAAATTGCCCGGATGTATGAGACAGCTCTCCTGAAAGTTGTCAACGGCACATCGGTCGACGAGGCCATAGCTTCGTGGAATCTGACTCCGGTGACGCGTCCCCTTACCGACAATCTTCGAAAAGTGGCAGCTACCCGCCAACCATGGCTCGATTACTTCATGAAAGACGATCCTGCGGCTGACATAGCCGCCAGTCGCGATCTGCCAGTAATAGCATTTTATGGAAACAAGGACACACAAGTTACCGCCACGCTCAACGCTCCCCGCATGAGCGCGCTGAATCCCATAGCTGACATCAGGGTGATTGATGGCCTTAACCACATGATGCAGCACTGCTCCACGGGAGCTGTAACAGAATACGCGAAAATTTCTGAGACCATCGCTCCGGAAGTGCTCGAAGCCATAGCCCGATGGATTCTCGGACTATAAGAGCCTGTCTCACAGGAAAAGTACGGGAGAATTCCCTACACCCATTTGCGCAGAGAGAACACAAATTCCAATCCACCGGTCGACCGGTTGTGCACCGACAGTGTGCCGCCAAGCGATGTGATGGTGTTTTTGACGATCGGCAATCCCAGTCCTGTGCCACCAACCTTGCGTGACCGGCCGCTGTCAACACGGTAAAAGCGTTCGAACAGATGCGGCAGATGCTCCGGAGCCACCCCGTTTCCATTGTCGTAGAAAGCGAACACATAGAACTTCTGCGACTCTGACACGAGTGTCACCTTCATCTCCGTACCATGACTGTGTATGGCCGCGTTTTTCACCAGATTCATCAGCATGCCGCTAAGGAGATTGTTGTTGCCCTTGATATGACAATCGAGAGGCACATCATAGCTGAATTTCATTCCGCCGGACAGATTCGAGGCCTCGACATCATTCTTGATCGCATAAAGAAGATCGTGCATGTTGATGTCACTCACCGGTATATTGTCGGCTCCTTCTTCCAGACGCGTTATAGTCGATATATCGTTCATCAGAGAGCACAGACGCGCCACGTTATCGAGTGTACGCGTAAGAAAATGCGTACGCGTCGCATCGTCCATGTCGGGATTGTCAAGCACAGTCTCGAGATAACCTCTTATCACCCCTATCGGCGTCTTCAGCTCATGATTGATATTATTGGTCAGCTGACGTCTCAGGCGGGCTTTCTCCTCCACGGCATGCAACGCGATACGGTGTTCGCGTTTGCCGTTCTCTATCGCTTCGACACGCTGCTCATACATACGGAATATTTCACGCGATATATCTCCAAGCTCATCATGAGGAAGTTTGTCAAGATCGCCGACCGGTTTGCCCTCTGCGGCGCGATTGGCAAAATCACGCAACAGAGTGATGTTGCGTGTGAGCAGTTTTGTCGAAAAATAAACCACTACAGTTGCGGCAAGGGTCAGCACAATGGTCAGTAGCCACAGACTGCCGTCGCCTGCCAGCGTTCTCGACAGAGTGAATGTATAAGGCATTGCCGTACACACCGTCACATTGCCGTCGCGGCTGCTTGCCGTGGCGAAGAAAAACATTCCTTCCTTACCGACGTTGCGCACGAGCGCCTGACGTGAGTCATCGGGGGTGTCATACTCCTGAGCGACATCAAGATCATCGTGAGGCAATGGCAATGGCTCGCCTATATGAGCCAGCAGATTGTCGTTTTCGTCATACACGCTGACATATATCTCGTCGAACACGGAGTTGTCGTAGTATTGACCGACAAACTTCACAAAGTCGGGTATGTCAAGATTTTTCTCGTAAGCGTATATTATACGACTGTCAATCGCGGCAAGCTCCGAGCGTATGAACTCGGAGCGATAGCGCTTCTCATTGTTGTATTCCCACGCCACAAGTATGGCGATGATCGCCCACACGAGCAGCACCGTGGAGATGAAAAGCCTCCATCGGTAGGTATAACTTGACTTTTTAATCCGATTCTTTAAAACCATAGCCGAATCCGAGGCGGGTCACTATATTGCTCCCGTATTCACCTATTTTCTTGCGCAGGCGCGTGATGTTGGTGTCGATCGTGCGGTTGGTCACCACAACGTCGCCACTCCACACCTGACGAATGATCTCTTCGCGCGAATAGATGCGGTTGCTGCGCGTGAGAAAGAAAAGCAATAGTCCAAACTCGGTTTTCGTGAGATTTACAGGCTCGCCGTCGAGTGTACACGTCTTTGTATTGCGGTTGATGCGAAGACCTTTGAATACCACGTCCGGTTCCATCACGTCAGCAGGAGCCTCTTCTGTACGAGCCTTACGGGTGACACGGCTGCGACGCAACACAGCACGGACGCGTGCAAGCACCTCACTTATCACAAACGGCTTGGTGACATAGTCATCCGCTCCGATATTGAGACCCATCACAGTGTCATCCTCGCCCGTCAGTGCCGAGCAGAATATGATAGGGGTTGTCTCAACTTCGGGATTATGGCGAACTCTCTTGGCAAAATCAAAGCCACTGAGTTTCTCCATCATTATATCTACGATGAAAAGGTCGTACTTGGCAAGATCGAGTTCAAGAGCTTCCTCGGCACTATATGCGCAATCCACCTCATATCCTTCTTTCTCAAGATTGAATTTAAGGATTTCGCAGAGCGCTTCCTCATCGTCTATAACTAGAATTTTTATTCCTGTCATAGCAAAATGTTAATATTTCTGATTAATATGTTGACAACAGCGCAACTGACGCTTATATCGACCGCTAAAATACAAATTTTAGGCGGCAAAGACCGGTTAATAAATGTTAAACCAACATGCGTAACCGTCTTGTAATCCATTTGTGAGCATTCCCTAACATCGACAAACCGCTGTTTATACACTTGCCGGGATGCCACATCACCTTTTTTTGTAACTTTGCGACAAACTATCATATTATGCGCCGCATTCTTTCTGCATTGGTATGTCTGGCAGCTACCATTTCCTCAGCAGCCTCGGACTACACGCCATTTATCGACCATAGCAAACCTGAACGACTCCTCAATTTCGACATCCATGCACTGCTTGGTGGAGTCACTGTCACACAAAACTACCGCAGTTGTTTCCCGCAGATTTCCGAAATGGCCATCACCACCGGGGTCTCAACGGGCGCCGGAGCTACTGCACACGCTGCCATCACCAACTTCATCTCGCTTGGCACAGAGGTCAATTTCCTCATCAACAACTACAGGATGAATCTTGCGGTCGCCGACGATGATGCCACATCGATCACCGACGTGTTCGTGCGGAATCATTTCTACACCCTCAATTTTCCGGTATACATCACGCTCGATTTCAACCTCGGTGGCAATGTGAAGTGGAATGTAGATGCCGGAGGCTACTACAGCTACGGCCTTTCAGGCTCATCGAAATCAACGCTCTACAGCGCTCAGGTGAATCCCATGGGGCAACTCATAACCACCTATACAAACGGTCGCGCCGACTACTACAACTCGGAGGAGACATTCATCACATCGTTCTACAGAGGCGACTACGGACTTCACTTAGCCACAGGACTGATGTTCAGGCAGCGGGTGAAAGTGGGGGTTCGCATGCAGATCGGATTCAAGAATGTAGCCAACACATTCGACGCCGTTCGACGCCCAAACACCCACAATTTCAACTTCTTCGGCACATTGGGCTGGTGCTTCTGACCCGCAGTCAGCATCAACCCACAGAACCCTCAAGCGTGATGGCAAGCAGTTTCTGAGCCTCTACGGCAAACTCCATCGGAAGCTTGTTCATCACTTCTTTGGCGTATCCGTTTACAATCAATGCCACAGCCTCTTCGGTAGGTATGCCACGCTGATTGCAATAGAACAGCTGATCCTCCGATATTTTAGATGTGGTGGCCTCATGCTCAACCACCGCCGAGTCATTGCGCACATCGATATAGGGGAACGTGTGTGCCCCACATGTCGACGTGAGAAGCAATGAGTCGCATTGCGTGAAATTGCGGCATCCGTCGGCTTTGGGGGCGACCTTCACCAGACCGCGGTATGAATTCTGGCTATGACCGGCTGATATGCCTTTCGACACGATCGTTGACCTCGTGTTGCGGCCGAGGTGTATCATTTTAGTGCCAGTGTCGGCTTGCTGACGGTTATTTGTCACGGCCACAGAATAAAATTCGCCCACTGACCCTTCGCCAGCCAACACACAGCTCGGATATTTCCAAGTTATAGCCGATCCGGTCTCCACCTGTGTCCACGAAATCTTGCTATGGTCACCCTTGCACAGTCCGCGTTTCGTAACGAAATTATATATTCCTCCACGGCCTTCGGCATCACCTGCATACCAGTTCTGCACGGTCGAATACTTCACCTCAGCCCTGTCCATGGTCATAATCTCGACTATCGCGGCATGGAGCTGATTGTCATCGCGGCGTGGCGCGGTACAACCTTCGAGATACGAAACATAGCTGTCGTCGTCGGCCACGATGAGCGTGCGCTCAAACTGACCCGTGCCGGCGGCATTGATGCGGAAATATGTCGAAAGCTCCATCGGGCAACGCACACCCTTGGGAATATAGACAAACGAACCATCGGTGAACACTGCCGAGTTGAGCGCGGCATAGAAATTGTCGGTATAAGGCACGACACTTCCCAAATACTTGCGCACCAGATCGGGATAATCCTTCACGGCCTCTGATATCGAGCAGAATATCACCCCCATCTCGGCAAGCTTCTCGCGGTGCGTGGTCTTCACGCTGACAGAATCCATCACCGCATCAACAGCCATACCGGCATGAAGCTTCTGTTCTTCGAGCGGTATGCCGAGGCGGTTGAATGTATCCAGCAGCTGAGGATCAACCTCGTCAAGGCTCTTGGGCGCTTTCTTCTGAACCGGGGCAGCATAATATGTGACAGCCTGAAAATCAATCTCGGGAATATCGAGGTGCGCCCATCGTGGCACGGGAAGCGTCAACCAATGGCGGTAGGCTTTCAGTCTGAAATCGAGCAACCATTCGGGCTCTCCTTTCTTAGCCGATATGAAACGTATCACATCCTCGCTGATGCCGGGAGGAATGCGGTCAGTCTCGATGTCGGTGGTGAAACCGTACTTGTACTCTCCGGCAGTAACGTCGTCGAGTATATTCTGATTCTCTTCTCTATCAGATTTTTTTTCTGCCATATCGTTTATATAACCAATTCTGAGGTGAGAGTGTTTGACCCGTCACGGCAATCACGGTCAAGCATCTGACGTCCTGCCGTGCCCCATAGCCACGGAGCAAGCTCCATGACACTTTCGACGGCAACACCGCCTCCAAGCGTGGATTCCTTGACTGACGGTGACGAGGGAAACAACACAAGCCACATATTCAGCACAAGGCTTGCTCCCAGCCCCCATTTGAAAAGGGCGAAAATCACGCCGAGCACACGGTCAAGCGGCCCCATCAGCATCAGTCTGACTGTGTGTCGCAATGCTCCTGCCACAAGTTTTATCAGATAATATACCGCTGCATAGACAACTGCGTTCGACGCCACTGCCGGCAGGAACGTCTCAAGCCCTTTGCAGCTTAGCTCATCGGGCACAAGACCTTGAAACCACCCGGTCAGCACATTGCCGAAGATACGGCAACATAGCAACGCGCCCACAACCGCAGCCAATGACCCAAGCTGCCCTATGAGACCTCGGCGCAGGCCATTGAACACAGCAACGGCCATCACAAGCAACAGAAGTGTATCGACCCAATTCATCAATATCCGGTGTAGGTGTGCGGGGTAAGACGCTTTATCTCGGCCTTCACCTCATCGCTCACATCGAGTGTGTCGACAAACTCTGCGATTGTCTCGGCCGTGACGGTGGTGTTGACACGGGTAAGCTGCTTGAGTGTCTCGTAAGGCTTGGGATAGCCCTCGCGGCGAAGTATGGTCTGTATTCCTTCGGCAACAACATTCCACATTGAGTCGAGATCTGCTGCGATCGCTTTTTCGTTGAGTATAAGTTTGCCAAGTCCTTTCAGCGTGCTCTCCACGGCAATTATGCCGTGAGCCATAGGCACACCCACGTTGCGCAACACTGTCGAGTCGGTGAGATCGCGCTGCAACCGGCTTACAGGCAGTTTCTGAGCCAAATGTGCATATATGGCATTAGCCATGCCGAGGTTGCCTTCTGAATTTTCAAAATCAATGGGATTCACCTTATGAGGCATCGCACTCGAGCCGACCTCTCCGGCCTTGATACGCTGTTTGAAATATTCCATGGAGATGTACATCCACATATCGCGGTCGAGGTCGAGAATCACGGTGTTGATTCGTCTCAAAGCATCGAATAGCGCCGCGAAATTATCATAGTTTGAGATCTGGGTGGTGAGCTGCTCGCGCTCTATACCGAGACTCTGCGACAGGAATTTGTTGCCGAAATCACGCCAGTCTATATCGGGGAAGGCTGTCAGATGAGCATTGAAATTACCCGTGGCGCCACCGAATTTTCCCGACACGGGCACCTGCTCCAACAACATGATCTGCTGACGCAGGCGATAGGCATAAACCCCGATCTCTTTGCCAAGACGCGTAGGCGATGCCGGCTGTCCATGCGTTTTTGCCAACATCGGTATGTCAGCCCACTCTACCTGCATACGCTCCAAAGTCTCGCACAGCTTATGCAGGAGCGGCATGTACACATCTTCGAGAGCCTCTTTCACCGACATGGGCACTGAGGTGTTGTTGATATCCTGCGATGTCAGGCCGAAATGGATAAACTCCTTGTAAGCTTCGAGTCCCATGGCATCGAAATGCTCTTTCAGGAAATATTCCACAGCTTTTACGTCGTGATTTGTGACGCTCTCGATCTCCTTTACATGACGGGCATCGTCGAGTGAGAAATTGCGGTAGATGTCACGCAAGGACTCGTCGACCTTGCCTCTGATCTCCTTAAGCTGGGGCACCGTGCGGCTGAGCAATATGAAATACTCCACCTCCACGCGCACCCTGTAGCGGATCAGTGCATATTCCGAAAAATAGCGATCAAGTGCTTCACACTTCGAGCGATAGCGGCCATCTACGGGCGAAATGGCGGTCAAGGGGCAGAGTTCCATTTTTGTAATTGTTTTCTTTACCAATATTATAAGTCAGGGCGCAAATTTACAAAATTCCACCCTATCGGCAAAAGTTTAGTGCTTTACGTTGCCCTATCGCAGAATGTCGCAGCCCGGCGGTTGCCACCACTTACCCTCACAACATAGGCATCGCAGTCCGCAGCAAGCACCTCGGCCTGCATGCCCCAGCTGCATATGCGTTGCGCCAAAACGGATGCCGGAGGCAACATGTCACTCTCTGCCTTGCGTTCACTATGAATATTGTTTATATACCGCTCGTCAGACGGGAATGCTATGATAACATCGCCATCGTCAGTCACATTATTTTTGAACAACGAGCACAGTGTAGCCTCGGGATGATGAAGGTGGGGATACACGCAATAGAGCATCACACGGTCAAAACGTCCGCACAAAGGCTCGTTTTCAAAATCTGACATCAGAAATTCCACATCGCACATTCCGCCATATTTCATACGGGCTCGTGCGAGCATGCCGTCGGAAGCATCCACTGCCGTCACCGACGCACCTCGCCCGGTGAGATATGGAATAAGCACCCCTGTGCCAGTGCCGAGATCAAGCACATGCATTCCAGCATGCCAATCCATAAGCGACAATATGGCATCGATCCGCTCGGGAGTGGAATTGACTTCCGACTCATCCCAATGTGGAGCCATGCGATTGAAAAAATCGATCTCCTCTTGTTTCATAAGCTCAAATTTTCACTTAACCAAACAACAAAATTAGCGAGCCAAGTGAGTGTTCAATTTAAATTAAAAAAGATTTTCATTAGTAATTGCCATCATTTTGGTTCATCTTCGGATTTCTTTCGGTCTCTTTCCCTCTCATCGTCAGTCACGTAGCTCGCTACGCTCCCTCCTCTTCGAGGAAAATAGTCTCGAAATAAATCTCGAATCTAAACCAAAATTTAAAATGAACACTCACTTATATCTTCACTTTAAACATCATTTCAGTAACTTTGCCCCAAAATATCTGAGCAGATAACACTCATCGCCATTATCTACGATGAAAAAGAAGACGACCCTACTTATCGCCGCCATCATATCAGCGGTAAATGCCGGAGCCATAGTCACCGCCACCGACTCGTCATACTCAGCCAACGAGCGCGTCATACACCTCGACGAAGTGCCCGTCACCGCACCGCTAAAGACCAATCCGGCACTGCTGCCGCTCGATGTCACACAAGTATCGGAAAGTGAAATCAACAGATCGGGCGAAAGTTCGCTTTTGCCAATCTTGGTCAGCAAAGTTCCGGGGCTGTTCGTGTCGGAGCGGGGTTTTGCAGGATACGGAGTGTCGGGCGGAAGCGCCGGCACGGTCAACATACGCGGCGTGGGACAGAGCAACAAAGTGCTGTTTATGATCGACGGCCAGCCGCAATGGGCGGGGGTATTCGGTCATTCGCTACCCGACACATACGTAGCCAATGGAGTGGAACGCATAGAGGTTGTAATAGGACCATCGTCACTGCTTTACGGCTCCAATGCCATGGGAGGATCGATCAATCTCATCACCAAGCGCCAGAAATCCGACGGACTGTCGGGGCGTGCCAAAGCGATGTTCGGCTCATTCTCCACACAAAAATTCGCACTCGGCACAGGTTACAAACGAGGCCGATTCTCAACCAATGCATCGGCACAGCTCGACCGCAGCAACGGCTACCGCCACAACAGCGCATTCTGGCTCGCCAATGAGTTCGTGCAAATGCACTATGCCTTGTCGCCACATTGGGGCGCGGGCGCTATGGTTGACATGACCCAGAGCCACGCCAATAACCCCGGGACAATCCAAGATCCGCTCGAAAACATGTGGACAAAGATTTTCCGCGGAACAGGATCAATCCACATCCGCGACACTTATGGCATAGCAAACGGTGGGATGCAGGCCTACATAAACTGGGGACGGCACAAGGTCGATGACGGCAACACGCCCGATGAAGCTCCACGCGACTATCTGTTCAACTCATCGGACTACAATCTCGGTGTGACAGTCTATCAGTCGATTTTTCTGTGGAAAGACAACACAATCTCCGGAGGCGTTGATTTTCAACATTGGGGAGGCCATGTATGGAACACAGCGAAAGATGACGCGTCCAAAATAACATCGGAATCGCGCCACCGCGTTAACGAAATAGCCGGATATGTCATGATGCAGCAGGGCTTCATTGGAAACTTGCTGAATCTAAACGCCGGAGTGAGACTGCAACACGGATCGGCTTATGGCAACGTCTGGGTGCCACAAGCCGGCCTGGTGGTAGCTCCCGGCAATAACGCAGAGATAAAGCTATCGTTCAGCAAGGGATTCCGCGCGCCAAACATCCGCGAACTTTATCTCTATCCTCCTGCCAATGCCGATCTGCGGCCTGAATACATGCTAAATTATGAGATATCGTATCGTCAGAATTTTTTCGACGGACGACTCATGGCCGGAGCGGCACTCTTTTTCATCGATGGCAGCGACATGATACAGACCCAGATGATCGATGGACGTCCGCGAAACATGAACACAGGCAGCTTCATAAACAAAGGTTTCGAGATCGAAGCTATATGGAGCATAATACCTTGCCTGACAGCGAGCGCCAACTACAGCTATCTCCACACAAGCAAACCTACCCTCTATGCCCCTGAGAGCAAGTTGAACGCCGAAGTGACATATACTCCTGGTGCATTCGCCTTCACAATCGACGAAACAAGCATATGGGGGCTGGTGAACGGCGCACCCTCCGACGCCACCACCAACTACACGCTGCTCAATTTCCGCGCAGCCTACACAGCCAATAAAGGTGGACGAACCCCTGTCACTCTCAATGTGAAAATCGACAACATCACCAACCGGCATTACGAGACAATATACGGATGCCCCATGCCCGGCACAACAATCATGGGCGGGGTCGAATTTTCATTCTGACAGATGATCAACGACACCCTACCCCACTCCATCGACAGCAATCTTCGCCTACGCCTGTCACTGCTCTATTTCTTGCAATTCGCTGTGTGGGGATGCTATCTCACATGTTTCAGCCAACTGCTCGGAGCCGGCGGACTCGGACGCCATATAGCATGGTTTTATTCAGCGATCGGGCTGGTATCACTTTTCACTCCGGCTCTGATGGGACATCTTTCCGACCGCTATACCGGGCCGGTGCGTCTGCTCGTCACCTGCCATATTGCCGCAGCTCTCGCCATGGGAGCGGCATGGCTTTATGCATCCACCCACACACAGATGGCGTTCGCGCCTATGTTCGCCCTATATGTGCTTTTCCTTGCATTCTTCATGCCCACACTTGCTTTGGTAAACACAGCATCTTTCGGTCTCATAAAAAGCTGCGGATGCCGCCCCGCTGATGTTTTTCCGGCCATACGCGTATGGGGCACTGTGGGTTTCGTGGCTGCAATGTGGTTTGTCAACAGTGCATGGTGGCACAACGGATCATTCGGATTCACGCTCTCCGATACAGATCCCATGGCGAGTTTCCGCTTTCAATACACATCCATGCAACTGCTGGCAACAGCTGTCACCGGCATCATCGCCGCCGCCTATGCGATGACACTTCCAAAACTGAGTCTTCGCAATGACACGATTCCATCTTTGAAAACCGGAATATCACTGTTGTCAGCCCACACACTGCGGCCGTTCATTGCCGACCGGACAATCCGCACCTTCCTGATATTCGCTGCATTAAGTGGCGTATGTCTACAAATATCCAACGGCTTCGCCACTCCTTATATCACCCACTTCTCTGGACTGCCCGAATTTGCCGGACTTTTCGCTTCTGGCAACGCCACCATGCTTTTTTCATTATCACAGATATCCGAAGCCGTGTTCATACTCACGGTCGGAATCGCAATGAACCGCCTTGGCATCCGGCGCGTCATCACCATAGCTTTAATCGCCTGGAGCGCACGATTCGCGCTCCTTGGCCTCGGCAATCCAGGAGGAGGCCTGTGGATGCTCGCTCTGTCGATGATCGTCTACGGTGTGGCTTTCAACTTCTTCACAGTAGCGGGACATATTTTTATGGAGCAGGTCTCGGCAGGCGCACACAAAGGTCTTGGTCAAGGCATGATGATGCTTGCATCTAACGGCATCGGTGCGACAATAGGGACACTCGCTGCAGGAAGCATTGTAAACCGGTGGTGCAGCTGGCAGATGCTTCCGTCTCCATCGGGACACGGCATGATGCGTCTTTTCATGGGCGAATGGATATGGCCATGGCTCATCTTCGCCGCCTACGCACTCACTATCGCAATGCTGTTCTACGCATGCTTCCGTGACCGCCATGCACACTCCGACATCTGATTTTTGGAAGCCTATCGCTTTTCTATCAGAAAAGTTTTGTACATTTGGCTCAGTTTTTAGAATATGTTCGGGACTGCCGAGGCATCTGCGCCACGGTGGATTCCCCTTACCGCCACTTCAAACCAACCTACCGAATCACTATGGAATTGCGTGAAAATCAGGCAGCAGCCGAAGCAACCGCCAACGAAAATGCTGAGAACAACCTCGTTACAGACCAGCAGACAACTATCATCGATGACCTCACTGCAACAGCAGCAGAGCTCCCCGACGAGGAAGCTGTGGCTGCGGATGTAGCAGAAGTCGAGACCGAAACACGCCAGACAGCCGCACCGCTCGACCGCGCCTCGCTGATGGAAAAAGTTGAGCGTCTGGCCTCGGAAGACGCAATCGACCTCACCGCTGACGAGGTCGCCCGCCTTAAACAGCAATTCTACATGCTCCACACCGAGGCACAACGCGAAGCCCGTGCACAATGGGTCAGTGAAGGCAACGACGCTGAATCATTCGTACCCACTCCCGACCCCGATGAGGAGCGGTTCAAACAGCTCCTGACCACAATCAAGGAACGCAAGGCCGAGATGCGCCGCCGTCAGGAGGCTCAAGAGCTGGCCAATCTTGAGCGCAAACGCGCCATCATTGCCGAGCTCAATGAAATGAGCGCCGACACCGACGCCGTAGGCCGGCTGTTCAACCGCGCCCGCGACTTGCAGGCTGAATTTGCGTCAGTAGGCGACGTGCCTCCTACCGAAGCCACCGCCGTGTGGAAAGAATACCAGGAAGCACGCGAACGCTATTACGACCAGCTCAAGGTCAACAAGGAGCTACGCGACTATGACTTCAAGAAAAATCTCGCTGAAAAAGAGTTACTTTGCGCACAGGCCGAAGAGCTCGTCAAGGAAGAAGATGTCGTCACAGCCTTCCGTCGTCTGCAGGATCTGCACGACAAATGGCGCCAGATAGGCCCTGTGGCCAAAGAGCTCCGCGAAAGCATATGGAACCGCTTCAAGGACACATCCGCCGAAATCAACAAGCGCTATCAGGCTCATTTCGAAGAACGCAAAGCCCGTGAAGCAGCCAATGAAGCAGCCAAAACCGCACTTTGCGAAAAAGTTGAGGCTCTTGACTTCTCGGCCATACGCAACTTTGCCGGATGGGACGAGATGACAAAAGAGATCATGCAGGCTCAATCCGACTGGAAACAGATCGGTTTTGCATCACGCAAGAGCAACAATGCGCTCTTCGCTCGTTTCCGTGCCGTTTGCGACGCATTCTTCGCCGCCAAAGCCGCGTTCTTCAAAGAAATGAAAGAAAGTCAGGCAGACAATCTTGCCAAGAAAATAGCACTGTGTGAACGCGCCGAGGCTCTGCAGGACAGCACGGAGTGGCGCAAGACCACTGACGAACTCGTAGCCCTTCAGAAAGAATGGAAGAGCATTGGCGCTGTAGCCCGCAAGAGCAGTGATGCGGTATGGCAGCGATTCATGGCAGCATGCGACCACTTCTTCGACCGGAAGAAGCAGGACGCCAGCGGCACACGCCGTACCGAGCAGGCCAACCTCAAGCTAAAGCAGGAGATAATCGACCGGCTGGCAGAAATGACAGCTCCCGACGCCCCTGCAATGGAACGTGCCGAAGCTCAGAAAGCCGTCAACTCGCTGCGCGACCAGTGGGCAGAGATCGGACATGTGCCGTTCAAGATGAAGGATAAGATCTATGACACATACCGCGATATGCTACGTCAGGCCGAGAACAAGTTTGACCTTCGTGGTCGTCAGGCACGCATGGCCGGATTTGAGGCAAACGTTGACAAGATGGAGGGTGACTCATCGAAGCTCTCACGCGAGCGCGACCGTCTGATCCGCGCATGGGAGCAGCGCAAGGCTGACCTCACCACCTACAGGAACAATCTCGGATTCCTGTCATCAAAAAGCAAAAACGGCAACTCTCTCCTTCAGGAAATGGAACGCCGCGCCTCACGTCTTCAGGAAGAAATCGACGAACTCCGCCGCAAGATCGACATGATCGACGGCAAGATGAACTGATCCATCAACGGCAAGCGATGACGGTTGTCAACCAGCGCGGCCGATATGGTCGTTATATCAACAATTTGTTGACCACGAGCGATTTTTTCGTGGTCAACATGATTTACGCATTCGTGCTGCTGCTCACACCCACGGCGTGGCAGGGACATGTGCGCCTTGTCGGTGTGCTGGTCAACATTGCCTATCTCCCCGCGGCATGGTTTCTGCGGGAGATACGCAACGTGCGCACGATCCATATGGATCACGTGCTGCTCAACGCTCTGAAAGCCGTAGGAGTACATGCACTTTTCTTCTTCTCACTATTATTCTTCCTCGAGATCGACAACGCCCCGTGGCGCGCTTACGCTGAATTTTATGGCGGTTGTTTCGTGGCGCTTCCACTTTGGTGGATCATCTCACGCATGTTTCTCAAAAAATTGCGTCGCAACGGGCGCAATTTCAGCCGGGTCGCTATTGTCGGCACAGGAGCCACAGCCCAGCGCCTGTGTGAGGAGATGCGTTCCGATGCCGGATTCGGCTATCGCGTGATGGGATTTATCGACCGCTCGCTCGACTCTGATTTTCCGTGGCCTGAGCTCTACGCCGGCAATTTCGACGACATGGCCGCATGGGTAAAGGAAAAACGCATCGACCAGATTTTCTATACTATGTCGGGGGAAGATTTTCAGGCTATACACCGCACGATGACCGTAAGCGATGCTGAGATGGCACAATTCTTTTTTGTACCTCAGATGAGCCGTCACATCACGCGAGCGTTTCAGATGCACTCCATCGGCGCGGTGCCTGCCATGACCGTGCGTGACAACCCACTCAGCTCGATAGTCAACCGCAGCATCAAACGTGCGTTCGACATCTTGTTCTCATCGCTTTTCCTGATCATATCGCCTGTTATATTCATTCCGGTCGCCATAGCCATCAAACTGTCATCACCCGGTCCGGTATTTTTCCGACAACAACGCACCGGCTACAAAGGGCAGCCTTTCATGTGCCTTAAATTCCGGACAATGAAAGTCAATGCCGACGCCGATTCGCGTCAGGCATCAAAGGACGACCCGCGTAAAACCCGCGTAGGCGACTTTCTCAGACGCACATCAATCGACGAGCTGCCGCAGTTCATCAACGTGCTCATGGGCGATATGAGCGTCGTAGGCCCACGCCCACACATGCTCGCCCACACCGAGCAATACAGCCAGATGATCGACAAATACATGGTGCGTCATCTGATAAAGCCCGGCATCACCGGATGGGCGCAGGTCAACGGTTACCGCGGACAGACAGAGCAACTATGGCAAATGGAACGGCGCGTTGAATTCGACGTGTGGTATATCGAGCACTGGTCATTCCTGAGCGATCTCAAAATCATAGCCCGCACTGTTGTCAACGCTTTCCATGGAGAAGAAAACGCATTCTGACATTTCGTCAGCGGCACACGCACTGCTACGGCGTTTCTACGGCTACGACTCGTTCCGGCCAATGCAGCTCGACATCATCACCGCTGCCATGCAGGGACGCGACACCCTTGTCATCATGCCCACGGGTGGAGGCAAATCAATGTGCTACCAGATGCCTGCACTGCTGGCCGACGGTGGTGTGGTGATAGTGGTCTCGCCGTTAATAGCACTTATGGACGATCAAGTGGCGGCACTTACAGCCAACGGCATCCCTGCTGCAGCTGTCCACTCACTCCACTCCGAAGCCGACAATCGCGCCGTTATGGACGCGCTGATGCAAGCCCGCGTCAAAGTGCTGTATATTTCCCCCGAACGTCTCATGACCGATATCGACCGTTGGTCATCATCGCTGCCGGTGCGTCTGTTTGCCATCGACGAAGCTCACTGCATATCGCAGTGGGGACATGATTTCCGCCCCGTCTACACCCAGCTGAGCATGCTCAAGAAATTGCGTCCCGATGTGCCGGTAATGGCGCTGACGGCTACCGCTGACCGCATTACCCGCGACGACATAGCGCGACAACTCGGGTTGGTAGATCCGGCTCGTTTCATGGCATCGTTCGACCGTCCCAACCTATCGCTCGCAGCCATGATCAGCCCCACAAAGGCACGTAGGGTGAGCATCATTGCCGACATGATACGACGTCATCCGCTCGACTCAGGCATCGTATACTGTCTAAGCCGCAAGGCCACTGAGGAAATGGCGGCAGAGCTATCGGCTCGCGGATTCCGAGCCGCAGCCTATCATGCCGGATTGTCAGGCAGCACACGCAACCGCGTGCAGCGCGACTTCATCGACGGGCATCTGCAAGCGATATGCGCCACTGTTGCATTCGGCATGGGCATCGACAAAAGCAATATACGCTGGGTCATACACAATAATCTGCCTGCCAACCTCGAGAGCTACTATCAGGAAATCGGCCGCGCAGGCCGAGACGGACTACCTGCCGAGACATTGCTTTTCTACTCTTTTGCAGACTTGATCACTCTCCGCAAATTTTCTGACGAAAGCGGCCGACGGGAAATCAACATGCAGAAACTTCAGCGCATGATGGACTATGCCGAGTCTCCGGTATGCCGTCGGCGCGTGCTTCTCAACTATTTCAATGAACCTGCATACACCGATTGCCACAACTGCGACGTGTGCCGCACTCCTCCGGAACGATTCGATGCAACACTTATCGTGCAGAAAGCACTGAGCGCCATAGTGCGCACTAGTGGCACAGCGTCGGTCAACATGATAATCGACATACTGCGCGGCACACCAGCCACCGACATAGTGCGCCGCTCATGGCATCTGCTGCCGACATTCGGCGTAGGCCGCGATCTGCCGGCCGATCATTGGCGTGCATATTTGTCACAGATGCTTCAGATGGGACTTGTCGATATCGCATACGACGATTTCAACCACATGCGCATAACGCCCGCTGGCACAGAACTGCTCCGTGAACGGCGCAACATAGAATTAGCCCGCTACACCAGGCCGACTCCGAAAGCCTCACGCGCCACAAGCAAGCGCCGGGCCGACAACACCGGCGAAACAGATGAATCAATTCTATCAGCGCTCAAGAAACTACGCACCGAGGTGGCACGTCGGGAAGGCGTTCCTCCCTACATCGTCTTCTCTGACAAAACGCTCCGCGACATGGCTCAACTGCGGCCACGCACACGCGAGGAATTTGCCGCTGTAGAGGGGGTCGGAGAACGAAAACTCGCACGCTACTGGAAAGAGTTCACCAACTTCTTCCTACACCACTGACACCTGCGGTACGCATCTCACGAAACCGCCACATAAAGGAATCCGCACATATTTTTCAACATATTAGATCGCAAACGCTCAATAAAATTTGGAAATTTTGCGATATATCGGTAATTTCGCCGAATTAAATCGCCCCGCCATCACAAAGGAGTGATTATCATAAAAAGAACGAGACTTTAAATACCAAATATCATATCATGGAAACAAAATGCAACGCCGGATTCCGCGTTGAATCCGACCTGATCGGCGCACGCGAGGTGCCCGAATGCGCACTCTACGGAGTTCAGACCCTCCGTGGCATCGAGAACTTCGAAATCAGCAAATTCCATCTCAACGAATATCCTGCGTTCATCAAGGGATTGGCCATCACCAAAATGGCCGCAGCCCGCGCAAACCACCAGCTCGGTCTGCTCACCGACGAGCAGGCAAAAGCTATCGAGCAGGCATGCCAGGAAATCATCGACGGACAGCACCACGAACACTTCCCCGTCGACATGATACAGGGCGGTGCCGGAACCACCACCAACATGAACGCCAATGAGGTGATCGCCAACCGCGCTCTCGAAATAATGGGACACAAACGCGGCGAATACCAGTATTGCTCACCTAACGACCACGTGAACTGCGCACAGTCGACCAATGACGCTTATCCCTGCGCCATACACATCGGCATGTACTTCTCTCACCTGCGCTTCGTCGAACACTACAAGACCCTCATTGCATCTTTCCGCCGCAAGGCCGATGAGTTTGCCAACATCATCAAGATGGGACGCACTCAGCTTGAAGATGCCGTGCCCATGACCCTCGGCCAGACATTCAGCGGTTTCGCAGCCATCCTCACCGACGAGATCAAGCATCTCAACGAAGCAGCCGACGACTTCCTCACCGTCAACATGGGCGCTACAGCAATCGGCACAGGCATATGCGCCGAGCCCGGATACTCTGAGAAGTGCATCAAGGCTCTGCGCGACATCACAGGCTGGGACATCAAGATAGCCGAAGATCTCGTAGGTGCCACCTCCGACACATCCTGCCTCGTAGGCTATGCATCTGCCCTCAAACGCATCGCCGTGAAGATGAACAAAATATGCAACGATCTCCGTCTGCTCGCAAGCGGTCCCCGCTGCGGCCTCGGCGAGTTCAATCTTCCTGCCATGCAACCCGGATCATCCATCATGCCGGGCAAGGTCAATCCCGTCATTCCCGAGGTGATGAACCAGATCTGCTACAAGGTTATCGGCAACGAACTCTGCGTCACCATGTCAGGCGAAGCCGCCCAGATGGAGCTCAACGCAATGGAACCTGTCATGGCACAGTGCGACTTCGAATCAGTCGATCTTATGATCAACGGCTTTGAGACTCTGCGCACACGCTGCATCGATGGCATCACTGCCAACGTTGACCGCTGCACCGCCCATGTCCACAACAGCATTGGCGTTGTCACCGCCCTCAACCCCGTAATCGGCTACAAAAACTCTACCAAAATCGCCAAAGAAGCACTCGAGACAGGCCGCAGCGTCTACGACCTCGTACTTGAGCACGGCATCCTCACCAAGAAGGATCTCGACACCATTCTCTCACCCGAGAATATGATCAAGCCCGTCAAGCTCGACATCAAACCTCTGAAATAATCCCATATCATCCGCCTATAGCAAGAGCGCGTCCCATCACTCAGGGGCGCGCTCTTGTCAATTAACGTGATTTCTTATATCGGAATCACGTTCTTTTTATTTCGTGAACATCAGAAGAGATTATGGCGTTTTACTTCCGATTTACTGATTTACTGACCCTAACCTCATTATGATTGTATGGACAAGAAACGACTTACATCTGTAAACGGCCGCCCTATTGCCGACAACCAGAATGTTCAGACAGCAGGACTTCGTGGGCCTGTCACCGTTCAGGATCCCTGGTATATCGAAAAAATCTCGCATTTTGACCGTGAAGTGATTCCAGAACGGCGCATGCACGCCAAGGGATCGGGAGCTTTCGGCACATTCACTGTCACCGATGACCTGTCGGACTTCACACGGGCATCTATCTTTTCCCATAAGGGAAAACAAACACCATGCCTCGTAAGATTTTCCACAGTGGCGGGAGAGCGTGGAGCTGCCGATGCCGAACGCGACATACGCGGCTTTGCAATCAAGTTCTACACCGACCAAGGCAACTGGGATCTTGTGGGCAACAACACCCCGGTGTTTTTTCTGCGCGACCCGCTCAAGTTTCCCGACCTCAACCATGCCATCAAACGCGATCCACGCACTGGCATGCGCAATCCGACAAGCAACTGGGACTTCTGGACACTTCTGCCCGAAGCGCTCCATCAAATCACCATCACGATGTCGCCTCGCGGCATTCCGGCTTCGTTCCGTCACATGCATGGATTCGGAAGCCACACCTATAGTTTCATTAACCGCGATAACAAACGCACATGGGTGAAATTCCACTTCCGCACCATGCAGGGTATACGCAATCTTACCGACAAAGAGGCCGAAGCCATCATTGCCAAGGATCGCGAATCACATCAGCGTGACTTGTTCGACGCGATCGAACGCGGAGATTTCCCCCGATGGAAACTGCAAGTGCAGCTGATGACAGAGGATGAAGCCCGCGACTACCATATCAATCCGTTTGACCTCACAAAAGTGTGGTATCACAAAGATTTTCCGTTGCGCGATGTCGGCATACTCGAGCTCAACCGCAACCCCGAGAATTTCTTCGCTGAAATAGAGCAGGCGGCATTCAATCCCATGAACATAGTCGACGGCATCGGATTCTCCCCCGACAAAATGCTGCAGGGACGCCTGTTTTCCTACGGCGATGCCCAACGCTACCGCCTTGGCGTCAATCACAATCTCATTCCCGTCAATCAGCCCAAATGCCCATTTCATTCCTATCATCGCGACGGAAAAATGCGCACCGATGGAAATTACGGCGCCACTGTGGCCTACGAGCCCAACAGCTTCGGCGAATGGAAAGACGACCCATCTCTCAAAGAACCACCGATGGAAGTGAATGGCGATGTCTACAACTACGACGAACGGCTCTATGACAATGATTATTACACTCAGCCGGGAAAACTATGGCGCTTGATGTCTGACGAGGATAAATCTGCGACATGCGACAACACTGCCGCACAGATGAAAGGAGTACCGCTGTTTATAATGCAACGCCATGTCAGAGCGTGCCATAACGCCGATCCCGAATATGGCCGGATGCTTGCCGACGCTCTCGGCCTGGATCTCGCAGAAGCGCTTACAGCCGAAGATCCAGCCCACCCCAGCTGGGACACAAGATCGACCACACGCGAGTCATGATACACAAATCCGCACCCATGATACACGTCACGGGTGCGGATTCCTGTTTTATATTACTTCATCTCATTTCGTAGCACGCAAGATCGACGCCAAACGCGCTCCGAGACCAATCGTGTAGCCCTGGGTGAGATGCACGACACGATTGAACGTGTCAGCCACGATAAATACGGGCAATGACTCTGTGGCCAGACGCTGGTTAGCGACAATCTCACGCATTATAGCCCCATCGGTATCTATGCCCCAATGGAGATTTGAAGGCATCGACGGGAAAAGCGACGGATCGAAACGGCGTGCCATATCTGCGTCGGAGAACAAAACTACCATCTGCGCGCCTGTTGCCTCGAGTTCAGCCGCCGCAGCTGCAATATCGTTGAGCGCATGAGCCGAGGGCTCGTGACCGGCAGCAATCACACCGAGCACATAAAATCCACGCCCTGTAGTCGACAGCAGACTGCGCGGGGCTGTCGAATCCTCATTCATCGGAGTATACAGATTCTCGGAATTGAAATTGCCGATTACCTCGAGCGCCGAATCGTCATGACGCACATTTATCTTCCGCTCAGCCTGCTCACCTTCGGAAAGATTGAAAATCTCGGAACGGGCAAGCACGCTGCCATCGGCGAGACGCTGTCCGGTGGTGAGCATATACTGTCCGGCCGGAATCGATGCAAAAACCTTATTGACGTGCTCGGGTGAATAGAAGTCATCGAAATCCATCAGCTGCGGCACACCGTCGACAATTCTCGACAATGAGAAGTGCATAAAATATTTAGGTGCATGAGAGGGATCTGCGGCAGTGAGACGGAGCGAAGCCTTGGGCACTGAACGTGCAGGCTCTTCCGCCTTGTCGAAATCGACATCTATCCACTGACCTGAGCCATCGGCTGCGAGATACTCGACTGCACCGGTGACCGGGTGAACCCTCGCCGGAATGCCGAATGCCCTGGCGCCGCTGACAAAAAACAGATAGCGGTTGAAATCATCGGCGACACGGGTGCGCATCACGGCATCGGCACGCATCTCAAACTGATGGGGATTGCCCGCATTATCAACCGCGACGCTGTCGGCCACCCATTTAACCCATGCCGCAGGATCTTCGCCGAAATGACGAACCGTTGCCGCGGGGAAAGCATTACGTATATATCCACGCGAGGGCGCGAGCGGCTCCCAGACCACCCGGGGTGAAAGCACGTAGCTGAAATATGTAGCCGAATCGATCGCAGCATACGGACGCGGCAATTCCGCTATATTGGCAGGCGTGTTCGACAATGCGTCCTCAACGACCTCAGGAGTGATGTCACAAAGATCCTTTTCAGTCATGGCATCGATCATCGCCACAGCTCTCTTCCGTTCAGACGGAGAAAGCGACCCCAACATTGCCACAAGTCGGCGATGGTTGCCGCGCGCCCCATTTAGCATCCGGGCTGCACGACCGTTGTCAATGCCGGCTTCACGGGCAAACGCCTCAATGTCAGCCTGGGTTGCGAAAGTTGCTATATATGCAGCTCGTATTGAGTCTTCATGAGCCTTACGGGCTTCGTTATGTGCAATCTGCTCCGGCGTGGCCTTGGGAAGCGAGGCTGACAGAGGCGGAGGCACGAGATCGAGATCGATGGCAAACTCTGTTGATCCATCTTTATCAAGACACAGATCGACAACCGGAGCTGTAACCGGATTGACCTTTACAAAGCCAAAACGTTTGCCGTCCGTAGCCCACACCACCATGTCGCCATGTCCGCATATGAACGATGCCTTTCCGTCGGCATCGCTTCGTTTTGTCACGAATGGAAAATACTGGGCATAGTTATAGATATTAAACGTCACGTCGGCATTTTCCACGGCGCGGCCATCGGCATCGATCACACGCACCGCCACAGTTCCTGTGGGAGCATAGTTGGATGTGATGTTGATGTCTGTTGTCAACGGTGTGGTGCGGAGCACCTCTTCCGACCCGTCATATGCGCCGAACACCTTGGTCTGCATGAGCATTCCTCGCGAAGCCGGCTCGTTGAACCATGCAAGGTTAAGAATCGGCTCAGGCTCGCACGCTCCGAGAAACCACCATTTGCCATCGGCCCAGGCCTCGACCCAAGCATGATTGTCGTCGGTGTGAGCCCAACGCGTGGTGTATACCTGACGTGCAGGAATACCGACAGCACGCAGCGCGGCGACAGTGAATGTCGACTCCTCGCCACAGCGTCCGACGGCATTGCTCACCGTGGCCAACGGCGTGGAGGTGCGCGGGTCTGATGGCCGGTAGCTGACCTTTTCGTGACACCAGTGATTCACCTCAAGAATCGCATCGGCCATCGACATACCCTTTATACGGGGTAACAGCTCATTGAAAAATACAGTGCGGCTGCTATCAAGAGCCTCATTGTTTATGCGCAGTGGCAGCACAAAATGGCGAAATTCACGTTCAGGCACATTCCAGCCGAGAGAATCGACGGCATCATAAGCGATGTCGACACTCTGACGGAAAAATTCGGGCGAATGAGCCGTGATATCGGGCAACGGCATATAGCGGTAGAGCCATTCAAGCGATGCCTGTCGCGAAGCATCATCCATCGGCTGCGACTTCACCTGACGCAGCAGATCCTCACGCGGGCCGGCCGAGGCCGATGCAATTGCCAGCACTGACAGCAGAGCGGCATAGATGCGTTTGATTTTCATTATTCAGCAAGCGATTTTATTGCGAGTAAAACTTTTTCAGGATCGGTCGACCGGCGCGTGTACTCATCAGCTCCGGGAGCTGACATGCTCACACCATCGCGACGAAACGCCATAGCACTTGGCGTATCCGACGAAAATGTGCCATGGATCTCCCTTACACCGGTTGTTTCAGCTATCTGTCTGATGTTCGTCGGGTTGACCCCGCCTCCGGCCATAATGGATATGCGGTCGGCTGCATAATCCACAAATTCACGCAGCCTCGCCGCTCCTGCAAGAGCATTGGCGGCCATACCTGATGTGAGAATCCGGTCGGCCAACGGCGCCAACAGGTCTATAGCCTCGAACGGATCGCGGCACATGTCGAAAGCCCTGTGAAATGTCACCGACATACCGTCGGCCGCAGCCACCCAGCGCTCAATCAGAGACATGTCGGGGCGACCGTCAGGTGTGAGCGCCCCTATAACCACGCCATGCGCGCCACAATCACGCGACATGCGTATATCATCTTCTATCACAGCCGCTTCAGCAGCCGAATAGACAAAATCGCCCGATCGTGGACGCACCAGTACATTTACCAGCGGGCCACCTCCGTCAACAGCCTGACGGATCACGGATGCTGTCGGAGTGAGCCCCCCGGCTTCGAGACCGGCACAAAGCTCTATACGTGCCGCACCGGCCATGCGGGCGGCGTCGACACTGGCGGCATCGCCGGTGCAGACTTCAATTAAAATCTGATGATTGATCATTTCAGAATGAGTTCAATTATATAATCGTCGACATCGGGCGATGGCGCGGACATTGTCAGTACGACACCCTGTCCCTCTGTTGGGCGAAATGCGACTTTCCGGCCGTCATCAAATGTCTTGGCCGATGCCACCCGCGCACCTACAGGCACCAGAATCTCTTTTGTGCCGGGCTTCAGCACATGAACGAAAACACGATTGCCGAGCCGTGTGGCCGTACCCCACGGCTGCGCCGCGAATCCTGCGCCCTCTGTGCCATATATCGTCTCGCCATAGCGGCTGAGCCATTGACCGATGTCACGCAGCCGCTTCAACGACGCTTCGGGGAGAGATCCATCAGGCTGCGGCCCGATATTAAGCAACAGGTTTGCTCCCAGACCTGCGGTATTTACAAGATAATGTATCAGTGTGCGCGAATCTTTGTAGTCGGTATCGGCCACACGATAGCCCCACATGTTATTCATCGTGTTGCATGTCTCCAGAGGCAAAACCCCAACCTGCTGTCCGCTCAGACCGGCGGTGTTCTGTCCGGGGAGATCACGTTCGAAAATCTGTATATCCTCACCGGGCATCGGCTCAAGATGATGGTTGTTTCCTACCATGCATCCCGGCTGAAGCGAATGTACCAGAGCATATTGTTTCTCAAGTTGCCAATTGAACGGCTCGGCATCCTGATCGTGATCCCACAGTCCGTCGAACCAAATGGCGCGCACCGGCCCGTATCCGGTCAGAAGCTCCCGCAGCTGTCGATTCATGAATTCGTAATAAGCCGGCCAATCGCGAAGCTGCGGATCGCGACCGGTGTTCAGACCAGTGCGTCCCGAAGGATAGTCAGGACGCGTCCAGTCTATGTGAGAATAATACAAGTGAAGGCTAAGTGAGTCTTCACGGCACGCATCGGACAGTTCCTTAAGGACATCACGACGGAAAGGTGTCGCATCTACAATATTGTAGTCAGACTCAGCAGTGTCGAACATGGAGAATCCATCGTGATGGCGCGTGGTGAAACATATGTAACGCGCACCACTATCCCTGATGGCGCTTGTCCACTCCTTGGCATTGAAATTGACCGGATAGAAAGCTGCAGCTGCCTTGGCATACTCGTCGGCACGCGGGCCATAGTTGAGATACCACTCACCCTGTCCGAACATACTGTAGATACCCCAATGAATAAAAATTCCAAACCTATCGGCTGAAAAGTCGCGCCGCGACTGCAACACTTCTTCTGTGGGTTCATACGGGCCGAACATCTCGGCCGATCCTACATAGGGCACTTCGGCCGCCGTAGCCGCCGACGTGGCACACAGCATCACACCGGCTAATAATTGTGTCTTCATGGCATGGTGAATTGTCATGCCACAAAGATAAGAATTTTTACGACACGCCACCACACCAAAACGGGCTGTCATCGCGACAGCCCGTTGTGATTCTTTAACCTTAAATCTAATACCATGAAAAACACAGTGCAAATATAGTAATTATGCCTTTTAAACATCTCCTGAGCGACATCGGTTCACCGCCGCACTTATTTTAACATTCGTTTAATATTCAAGCCGGCAATCGGTTTTTGTATAAATCGCTACTGCATGAAGAAAAAAGTCGTAACTTTGCAGACTGAAAATTAATCGCTACACCTATGCCCCACCGTTTTTCAGGCAAGAAGCTTTGGATGTCGTCGCGCGACTATCTGTTCATCATCTTCGGAACGTTTCTCTATTCTCTCGCATTCACAGGTTTCATTCTTCCGCTTAAAGTCGTCATCGGCGGTGTCACCGGTGTGGGAACACTCATCTTCTTCCTCACGGGCATACCTGTGGCCATCTCACAATATGTGATCAACCTCGTGCTCCTTGCGTTCGCCTACCGCATAGTTGGCAAACAATTCTGCTGGCGCACAATTTTCGGCACATCATGCATGGCCGTATGGCTCGGTATCTTCCAGCCTCTCATGGCCAAATATTTTCCCGAGGGACTGCTCCCCGGACAAGATTTCATAAGCATTCTGATTGGCGGATTCCTCACCGGCACGGCACTCGGACAGGTATTTATCCACAACGGATCGACCGGCGGCACCGATATTGTCGCCGCGATGGTATCGAAAAAGACAAACATCTCGGTAGGACGCACGATGCTCTACGTCGACTTCTGCATCATCGCATCGAGCTACTTCCTGTTCCATAATATTGTCACGATCGTTTACGGCCTGATAATACTCTTCACACTATCGTTCACTGTCGACCAGCTGATCAACTCCACGCGCCAGTCGGTGCAGTTCACCATCATATCGCCCAAACACTGGATCGAGATCGCCGACGCCATCAACTCCCAGGCTCACCGAGGCTGCACCGTCTACGACGGAATGGGCTGGTACAGCAAACACGAGGTGAAGATCATAATGGTAGTGTGCCGACGCATGGAATCGGTGACAATGTTCCGAATCATAAAATCAATAGACCCTGCGGCATTTATCACACAAGCCAACGTGACCGGTGCGTATGGTCTGGGATTTGACGAGATCAAGCTCAAGACCAAACCATCGGAAAAAGCCGGTGAAACCGACGCAGCAAATTCACATAAAGCGTGAACCTGCCGGCGTCGGCAGACGTTTATCCGTCGTATGATTAACGGGAAAACCAGAGTGTTGGCGACACTGATCGCCATTTCGGTCTGCCGGATATCCGCATCAGCCGGCGACATCACACAGATCACCGACGCATTACGCGCCATTGACTGCTACAGAGCATCTGTCGATTACTCCGTGAGCCTGCCGCAGGCACAGGATGACGTGTGCTATGACATAGCGCTCGAAAGCATGCATCCGTCGCAGACCGACACACTGTCACCAGTAAACTATGTCATTGACTGGACTTTCAGGGCTGCCACAGGTGTAAATGTGAGCGGATTTTCGGCCTACTACGACGGCCATCACTACCGCTTTCGAGGCGACCGGCTTCAGGAATACCATATAGATTGGGACGCTCAACCATTTGCGACACGTCATCAGGGAGGCCGTTCGTTTCCAGGCGTGCAGCGCGGAGTGCAGTTCGCCAACCTGCTGCCCGCATTCATAGCCATGGATCTTGAAGAGATGTCAGCCGACTCCCTCTACACCATCAGTTTTCCACCGGCATCACCATCACAAATAAAGGTTAGGGCGGTAATGACAGTGCAAGGCGTGGAATGCCTCGAAAGTGTCTACACATTCTCATTACCCGACATGCGCCCGCTCACAGTGTCCACCGAGACCAATGTCGGCACCATATCGGAGCAATCGATGAGAGCCGTCTACAGCTACGACGACATTCCCACCGGGCCATGCGCTCCAATAAGCGAGCAATCTCTGGCATCACGCTGGCCTGAAGTATTCGAAAAATACCGCGAGAGCAATTTCCGCATCGAAAACCTGCCGGGCATGCCGTTTCCTGCATTCTCACTTCCACAACCCGGTGGCACTCGCCTCACACGCGCGCGCGGTCAGGAATTCGGCACACCGGCTATCATCGTACTGATCGATCCCGCCAATGGGTTTGCATCAGAGACTGTGAAGGCTGTAAGAAAGGGTGTTGACCTCATGGCTTATGAGCCGGAAGTGCTATGGGCCGTAGCCTCCACCAATCCCGACACAGCCACAAGTCTGATCGGCAACATCCGCTCAGGCGAGGCTATCGCACTCAATGCCGCATCACTCGCACGCGACTGCGGAGCTGCATCCCTGCCTGTGATCGTGATGTGCTCAGCCGATGGCAAGGTTCGGGATGTCATTCTCGGCTACAACAATGATCTGCCATCAGCTGTTATGCAAAAGATGAGCATGATAAAATGACACCAAATTTATTTACTTACATCAATAATAAAATCTGATATGGAAACAGTATATCTCAACGGACTTGAATGCCACACCTACGGCAAACTTCCCGCAGTTGGCGAAGCCGCTCCCGCATTTCATCTCACCGGAGCTGATCTGGGCGATATCACATGCGAGCAGTTTGCGGGCAAGCGAGTAGTCCTTAACATCTTCCCCAGCCTCGACACCGAGGTTTGCGCCCGTTCGGTGCGTCGCTTCAATGAAGAAGCTGCAAAAATGAACGACACCGTTGTCATCTGCGTGTCGATGGATCTTCCTTTTGCAATGGGACGCTTCTGCACTGCCAACGACATCAAGGATGTGATTGTGGCATCAGCATTCCGCTCACCAATGTTCGGTCAGAAATACGGCGTGCAGCTTGTCGACGGCCCCCTTGCCGGCCTGCTCACCCGTGCCGTCATCATCATTGACAACGACGGAAAAGTGATGTTCCGCGATCTCGTCGAGGACATTACCCGCGAACCTGACTATGATGCTGCCCTCGCCGTGCTCGGCGCTAAGCACTGATCCCTATTACGCAAAACACAAAATACACCCGGCTGCCGGAGCGATCCGAGCAGCCGGGTGCTTTATTTTCATGCCGACAGTCTGTCAATAGAATTTCGTGATACCCATGATCTCGCGAACCTGAGCCAACGTAGCCGCAGCCCGCTCCCGGGCTTTTTCCGCACCCATGCGCGCCACGCGTGCGAGATACTCGTCATCGTTGCGGATGTCAAGTATACGTTCGCGGATCGGAAGCGTGATCTTCAATATATCTTCAGCCAATTGTTTTTTCATATCGCCATAGCGTATCGAACAATCGGCATACGCATCGCGATAATGCTGCACAACCTCCGGCGCTGATGTCAGCTCCATCAGTGTGATCAGGTTTTCCACAGGCTGGCTCAAAGGCAGTCCAGGCTCTTTCGGACCCTCATCGGTCACCGCGCGCATCACTTTCTTGCGCAGCGTCTTCTCATCATCAATGAGATAGATACAGTTGCCCTCGCTCTTGCCCATCTTGCCGCTGCCATCGAGTCCAGGCACCTTCACTGCGTGGTCACCAAAATTGAAATTCTCAGGCTCGGGGAACAGCTCCACTCCATAAAACGAGTTGAACCTGCGGGCAAACCTGCGTGTGAGTTCAAGATGCTGCTCCTGATCCTTTCCCACAGGCACCTTGTTGGCCTTCTGTATGAGAATATCCACCGCCATCAGCGTGGGATATGTCAGCAGGCCGGCATTGACACGCTTGTTTGAATTAGTGCCGATGATCTCCTGCTCGATATCTCCCTCCGTGGCATCGTTGCGTATGCCGAGCTGCTTGCGCGCTTTGTCCTTAAAAGAAGCCGTGCGCATGAGTTCTCCGATACCCACATGCATGTTCATCAGCAGATACAATTCCGAGACCTCAGGCACGTCACTCTGCACAAAAATCGTGGCTCGCTCGGGGTCAATGCCTGCGGCAAGATATTCCGCCATTATATTCTTTACATTACCATGCAGCGTCTTGGGATCGGGATGAGTGGTCAACGCGTGCAGGTCAGCAATGAAAAACAGGCTGTCGTAATCATCCTGCATTCTGACGAACTTGCTAAGCGCGCCGAAATAATTGCCAAGATGCAGATTGCCGGTGGCACGTATGCCGCTCAATACAACTTCTTTCATATCTTATATTCTGTGATTTGCTATCTTTGATATTCAAATTGCAAAAATACGAATAAGTCGAGAGCATATGCAAATTTATTTTGCATATCGCCAATCGGATACTACCCGCAACCGCGCCTTCTCCTCCACACATGCCAGGTTCCTCGATAGCGTGCAATACACCCGCAACAGTAACGGAAAATCGCGTGATTTTGCATACTTTTGCATCATGTATCCTGCAACATCACACCACCATAACATATGAGACAACGTCAAGCCGGATTTGAGCTCCTAAGAATCGTGAGTATGCTGATGGTTCTGCTGGTTCACTCTGACGGGGCTGCACTCGGGCTTCCGGAGCCTGACGGCGACATCGACACGCTAAACGCCCGCGACATCTGGCGACTGGCCGTAGAATCGTTTGCCATTATCGGAGTAAACTGTTTCACTCTCATCTCGGGCTACTTCGGCATACGGCTACGCGTACGCAACGCCACGTCGTTTATATTCCAGTGTATGTTCTATTCCATAGGCATATATCTTGCCTTGTCAGTAGCACGTCCCGGAAGTTTCAGCTGGCATGGATTCGCCGGAAGCTTCATGATCCTCTCCCACACCGATCTGTGGTATGTCCCGGCCTATTTCCTTCTGATGCTGCTCAGTCCTCTACTAAACGCCGGAATAGAGAATCTATCCCGCACCACATTTTTGTCAACGCTCGGCCTATTCATCGCATACAACCTGTGGTGCGGATGGTGGTGGCACGGATCTTTCAATCCCACCGGCTACACCACCATGCAACTCATAATGATGTATCTGACCGGACGAGCCATATCACTCTACGCACCAGTGATCAGCACCCGCATCGCGGTGTTGCTTTACATCGTCAGTCTTGCCACACTGTTCATCTCATCGCTGTTCTTGTCTTCGCTGACGGCATTCGCCTACAACTCTCCGGCCGTAATGGCTGCGTCGATATCATTCTTTTTGATCTTCCGCAACCTCAAATTCCAGTCACAGACAATCTGTCGTCTCGCTGCATCGGCATTCTCGGTTTACCTCATCCACAAGGCTCCACCAATCTGGGGAGGCATAATCAAACCGACCGTCATACAACTTTGGCACAGCCAGTCGCTAACCTTGTTCACTCTGTACATTGCCGCAGGCATCATCGCCATATATCTGGCGTGCAGTTGCATCGATGCACTGCGGCGCATCATTTTCGACCGGCTTGCGACATACCTGTCCACACACGCCAGTCTATCTGGACGTTCCAAAACGTGATGTGTCCACACCATTGTCCTTTGGCTTGAAGCCATTGAAGCGGAAAACAAATGTGAGTTGTACTTTGCGAGTCATGTCATTTACCTTCATACGATAGTTTTGCCTACCGTAGTTTATGCGCATCACAGGCGACCACGTATTGAATATGTCATCGGCCTTCAGACTCAACTCACAGCTACGCGACTTACCGAAACTCCATTTGGCGCCGGCATCAATCCTCCACATTGCCGACATGTCAGCAATTCCTTGCAACGATCGGCTTATGCCACTAATGTCAACAGATAGAGAAATCCCTTTAGCTATCTTGAACGTGTTCTGCATCTGTCCATATCCGACAAACTTCTGACGGACAAAGTCCATTTCATGAAAGCGATCCGCCATTATGCGGTTACTGAACCCTTGCACCATAACACGCGTCTCAAACCAGCCGCCTATTGAAAACGGAGCTACGATATTGAAACCGAACATACGGTTATAGCTGAGATTCTGCTCCTGAAATATCAGTTTCAGCTCATCGGCCGACTGGTATGGCAGCTGCACGAAATAATCATCCGTATTGTTAAAGAATACAGCCGCCACATATTTCTGCCGGAATATATAAGACACATTGGCCGAATAAGATGTTGAAGGCCTTAACGACGGATTTCCCCAAACCTCGCTGTAGGGATTGAGATATCCCACACCTCCATGCAACGACCAATATGACGGGAATTCACGGTTTGTGTTGAAACTTGCCTGCACTATATGAACCGGATTTTTGTAATACGTCAGTCCTATCTGCGGCTGGAATGTCCAGTTGTTTCTTCCTCCGATCCTGTAGAACTCTTCTCCTAATGAAGCCTGCAACGACAATCCCCATGCAAAAGAGTGCGCAATACCTACATAAGCCTTTGCAGTGTGCTCCATTATGCGATTGTGGAAGCCCGACATGTCTGGAACGGCATAGCGCATCAAACTCATGTCATCACTCAGACGGTATTCACAGCCATATCCGAGACTCCAACCATTCAGACTGTGTTCCATATCGGCAGTGAATCGATAACGGCGTATATGCTGATCATTGATTGCATCCACCATAACAAGATTGTTATCGTCGCTCATCAGCTGGCCTCGTTCCTCACGATAAACAAGCCAGTCGGCCGTCAATGTCAACCCAAAGGCAGATCTGTAATGCAGGTTGAGATCGTGCATTGCGATCGGCCGCTTGTAATCGCTCGTATTCCGGTATTTTCCCAATGTGCCGTCCGAATTGCTACATGAATGAATATCACCGCTCACCTGACCATTATATGTGGCTTTGACCACACTGCCTTTTGTAATATCGTAACCCACCGAAGCATATATCTGATTCGTGAGATTCCGGCTGTTTGTGCGGTTTTTGTCTTCGACCACATGCATGCCATCCATTAATGTGTGCCACGAGGTCATATTCTCACTCCGCCACGATCGTGATTTCGCGAGTGAATAGTTTAGATCAAATGTCCATTTATCAACAGCATAAACACCGGCCAATCCTCCGCCGAAAGATGAATAGTGATCCTGTGAATATCCCGCCCGGGCTTGACCACTGAGTCCATCCAATGCCGAAGGTGTTTTCAACACCACATTTATCACAGCTCCGTTGACATGGTATTTAGCCGGTGCTGAATACATTATCTCCACATTCTTCAATCTGTCGACAGGCATGGAATAGAGCAATTGATACAGTTGCGACACCGTCATCTGTGACACTTCTCCATTTATCAATATCGTTGTAGACTGAGCGCCCGATAGTGTGAACACTCCATTGTGATTCATCACACCCGGCAAATATCCAAGAGATTCAAGGATATTGGTCACCGGCTTATCTCTGACTATCTCCGGCAAATCAACAGTCATCACACCGCCATCGCTTTTCACCTGCGATTTCTCACCTTTGACCAACAACTCATCGAGAGACCGCACTTCGATCGAGTCATTCCCTACCTGTGCACGGACTGAGACAGCCGCCACAAGACACAGTAATGCGCAACTATACATTTTCATGGCAGCGAAATTAAACACTCCGATACTAAAAGCCCCATTTTTAGTCTTAGTTAGTCTTAGCCGGCATGCAAATGAAGGAATTTTATTCTACTTTTGTCTCGTGAAGACATTTAATACCATAACGATCAGCATAATTACAGTCGCGCTGGCACTTCTTGCCGCTGACATGATATACATGTCGCGCCTCTACCGTTCAATAAAAGAAAATGTGGAGAGAGACATCAGAGCAGCTTTGGCCGACACAGACATCGATGAGATGTGGGTGAGGATAATGAAAAATAATCCCGTTTCGCCGCATGATGATGGCAGCACACCCCACTCAAAGCGGAATCTTTCGGGAAGCATGCACAACGATGAATTCATCACCTACGAGACAGACTCGGCAGGTAATACCCGTGAAATACAGCGCACGAACGTCACATTCTCTGAAAACTACTCAAATAAATTCGTGGCAGAGATGGGTCAGCAACTCCACTTGCAGATCGACGATATGCTTCGTCCTGATATCGCCACTTTAGACAGTGTGTTTGTATCGAAACTCAACAAACGCGGCATTTATCCGGATTTCGCTGCTGTCGAGCAGATCAACACGCTGGGCGATGTATTTCTTGCCAACCCCAAGCTGTTCAAGTCAAAAGACGGGTATTATGAAGCTGTCCACACATATAACCCAAACGGAGGACTTGCCTACAGGGCTTATGTATCACCGATAGCACGCATCGTCATGCAACGAATGTCAGGTGTGGTAATATTCACACTGCTGCTGATCCTCACGTTTGCCATTGCATTCATATATATGTGGCGGTTTATCCGTCGGTTGAAAAGCCTTGAAGAGATGAAAGACGGTTTTGTCAACTCCATGACACATGAATTGAAAACACCTGTGGCAGTGGCATTTTCCGCAGCCGACTCCCTTCAACGATATTACGACACCAGTCCGCCTGAACACAACAAGGAATATATCGGCGTGATCATCCGCGAACTCTCAAAGCATTCAGCGATGGTCGAGCACATTCTGTCGATGAGCATGGAACGACGGAAATCAATGAGGTTAGACCGCGAGGATGTGGCATTGTTGCCCCTGATCAACGAGATATGCAGCAACCAGAAGCTGAAGGCCGACAAACAGGTGAATTTCCGCACCTCAAACATTCCGTCCTCTCTTGTGATAAAGACCGACCCGATGCATTTCGCCAATGTGATAACCAATCTCGTCGAGAACGCCATCAAATATTCCGGCGATTCAGTAGTGATCGAGATTGAAGCCGACAACACATCATTGAAGATCCGAGACAATGGCAACGGCATCGCTGCGAAATACCTGCCATTTATATTTGACCGGTTTTATCGTGTGCCTGCCGGCAAAGACAGGTACGACGCAGGGGGATATGGCATAGGTCTCTACTATGTGAGAAACATCTGCGGCAAACTGGGATGGGAGATCACAGTGGCGAGCAAAGCAGGACACGGCACAACTTTTACAATCCACTTCAATGGCAAAGCACGACAAGATATTGTTGGTTGAGGATGAGAAAACCATGTTGAAAATCGTCGCTGACATGCTCAGGCGCGAGGGATATGATGTGGTTACAGCATCCGACGGCAAAACAGGTATCAAGATATTCAAGTCAGAGCATCCCGACCTTGTGATCGCAGACGTGATGATGCCCGGCATGGACGGATTCGAGATGGTGCGGCACATCCGCAAGTTCAACGAGGACGTTCCCATGATTTTCCTCACAGCCCGCTCAGCAATCGACGACATAGTCGAAGGATTTGAAATCGGCGCCAACGACTATCTCCGGAAACCGTTTAGAATGGAAGAACTGCTTGTCCGCATCATGTCATTGCTACGCCGCACACGGCGAATATCCGAGACGCTGCAGATCGGACGATATGTTTTCCATCCGGCATTGCAGCAACTTCACATCGATGGATTGACTACGGAACTGAGCCATATCGACACCGTGATCCTTAAGTCTCTGGCATCACGCATCAATGAGACTGTAGAGGCCCGCGACCTCATGATTGCCGCATGGCAGAACGACAATCCCTATAATGTGAACCGATTGCATGGCTTCATCTACAAACTCCGGAAATATTTATCAAAAGATCCGGCCATTTCCATTCTCAACATCCGTGGAATCGGATATAAGCTCAAGATCTGATGAGCACGCGGGTCACCGCCGTTCAACCGAACGATACCGCGGAGTGTAATCGTCGTCATCATCACCGTCGGCAGAACCCTCGGTTTGCCTTGCTGCCGGGACGAGCAACGCACTCATCTCCCAAAGGGCGTAAATGGGCAAGAACACAACCATCAGAGTGAATGGATCGCCTGTAGGGGTGATGATTGCCGCTAAGATAAGCAGCACCGCCACTGCATGACGGCGGAAACGACCGAAGAAACTACGGTCGAGCAAACCCATGCGTCCAATCAGCCAAGCCACGAGAGGCAACTCGAAAATAAGCCCCATCACCAGAATCAGCACAAGAAAATTGTCCATATACGAATCAAGTGAGATCTGATTGGGCACCATGGCGCTCACCTGATAGTCGGCGAGAAAGCGCAAAGTCACCGGAAATACGACAAAATAGCCAACTGCCACGCCAATGAAAAACATGATGTTACCGATAAGGAAAGCTTTTCCGACGCCCTTACGCTCACCGGTGTAAAGCGCCGGGGAAACAAATCCCCACAACAGGTATATAATCACAGGAAAAGCGAACACCACTGCAAGCCAGAACGACGTTGACATGTGGATGAAAAATTGCGACGCAAGCTGTATGTTGATAAGTTCGACATGAAAATCGCCACCGGCGAGATCGGGCATAAGCATCGTTCCGCCATCGGCACCTAAACGGTCAAACAGACGGTAGAGCACGAAATCACCGCGTGTGGGAGCGAGAATCACCCTGTCGAAGATGTCGGGCATCGCAATAAAAAACACCGCTGTGAGCGCGACCACCACACCTGCGGCACGCAGCAACACTCCGCGGAGCGCATCGACATGCGCCCAGAATGTCATCTCGGGAAGACGTTCTTCAGAGTTATCAGCCACGGCACAGCAGATTTATTTCACACCGTTGTTGTTATCGTCAGGACGGTTGATTTCGTCGGATATGTCGTTCATACCCTGTTTGAACGACCTCACCCCCTTACCGAGGCCTTTCATCAGCTCGGGAATCTTCTTGCCTCCGAAAAGCAGAAGCACCACAAACACGATAATAAGAATCTCGCCTGTGCCAAGATTCATGAAAGCTGGGACAAATGCCATGATACCCATATTTATTCTTTAGGTTTAAATAGATTATGACTGCGTAAAATTACGAAAAAAGCTTAACTTTGCAGCCTGAACCACAAAAACAAACCCTCTATTATGAAAGCATTTGTTTTTCCCGGACAAGGCGCTCAGTTCACCGGCATGGGCAAAGATCTCTACGATAACAACCCCGTGGCACGCGAAATGTTTGAGAAAGCCAACGAAATTCTGGGATTCCGCATCACCGACATAATGTTTGAAGGCTCTGACGATGATCTGAAGCAGACCAAAGTGACACAGCCCGCGATATTTCTCCACTCAGTGGTCCTCGCCAAGACTATGGGTGAAGAGTTCGATCCCTCTATGGTGGCCGGCCACTCATTGGGAGAATTCTCGGCACTCGTGGCCGCAGGGGCTCTCAGCTTCGAGGATGGTCTGCGTCTGGTATCGGCACGCGCTCACGCCATGCAGAAAGCCTGCGAGATGAAGCCATCGACCATGGCAGCCGTGCTCGCCCTGCCCGACGAGAAAGTTGAGGAAATCTGCCGTGGCATAGACGGAGTGGTCGTATGCGCCAATTACAACTGTCCCGGACAGCTCGTCATCTCGGGAGAAGTCGAGGCCATCGACGCCGCATGCGAGCAACTGCTCGCCGCGGGTGCGAAACGCGCCATGAAGCTCAAAGTCGGCGGCGCGTTCCATTCTCCCTGCATGGAGCCTGCACGCACTGAACTGGCCGAAGCCATCGAACGCACCGAGATCAACGCTCCGCGCGTACCGGTTTACCAGAATGTCGATGCACGTCCTCACACCGATCCAGCCGAAATCAAGGCAAACCTCATAGCCCAGCTCACCGCACCCGTGCGCTGGACACAGAGCGTTCAGAATATGATCGCCGATGGAGCGACTGAATTCATCGAACTTGGCCCGGGCAAAGTGCTTCAGGGTCTTGTAGGCAAAATCGATCGTTCAGTAGCCACCTCGGGACGCCAGTAACAGGCATTTCAACTTTTTCACGCGGGTGACATGGACAAATCTCATGCCACCCGCGTTGTAATATCGATATGTTTCACTATTCCACCCTACCCAATGGCCTGCGCATGGTAATGCGCCACATACCCGGCTCTCCGGCCGAGATGTGCGGTGTGGCCGTCAATGCAGGCAGCCGCGATGAATCACCGTCGGAAAACGGTCTTGCCCACTTCGTGGAGCACACAGTGTTCAAGGGAACACGCCGGCGGCGCTCGTGGCACATCAACAACCGCATGGAGTCGATCGGCGGCGAGCTTAATGCCTATACCACCAAGGAGGAAACATTCATCTACACGACCTTTCCGGCAGGCCGTCCCCATCTTGACAGAGCCGCAGAACTGATAGCCGACCTCGTGAGCAACTCAGTCTTCCCTGAGGCTGAGATCGATCGCGAGCGTGAGGTGGTATGCGACGAGATCAACTCATATCTCGATGTTCCATCCGAGGGAGTGTTTGACGACTTTGACGACCTGATATATGCCGGATCGGCGCTCGGCCACAACATACTCGGAACGGCGCAGAGCGTGGCACGCCTCGACAGCGCCACATGCCGCGAATGGCTCTCGACGATGTACACACCGGGCAGCATGGTGCTCTTTTACACAGGGCCTCGCGAACCCGACGAAGTGATGCGCACGGCCACACGCCGGTTTGGCTCATTCGACCATGCCGAGCGGCCACGCCAACGCACTGCGCCCGACATTGCAGCACCGTTCAGCATATCGCGGGAGATCGGTTCGCATCAGGCTCACACCGTCACCGGTGTGCGCATACCCGGGCTGTGTGACGACAACCGCACGTCGATGGCAATAGCTGTCAATATGCTCGGAGGCCCCGGCATGAACTCGCTGCTAAATGTGGCACTGCGTGAAAAGCGCGGACTGGTATATTCGATCGACGCATCGACCTCGCTTCTCAGCGATACGGGGCTGATGACCGTTTACTACGGATGCGACCGGGATGACACCAACCGCTGCCGCCGTATCGTGAGCGACATTCTCGACCGCATGGCATCGGAGAGACTGCCTCTACGCCGTCTTGAAGCAGCAAAACGTCAGTATCTCGGTCAACTGCAGGTCGCCGGCATCAACCAGGAAAATGTGATCCTTGCCGCAGCCCGTGCCACCTTGCATCGCAAACGTGCGCTCACGCCACAAGAAACTGCGGAGCGTGTGATGGCTGTCACTCCCGACTCGCTTTTATCCGCAGCCTCGGCGCTCGCCCCCTCAATGACATCCACACTCACCCTCCGCTGATCCATTTTTTGCCGGTTTCACTTAATATGTTACCTTTGCTATCCGACATTTCACAAGCCACACTCATATGATGCACTGGGACAGACTGATCAACAACAAGCGCTTCGGACTTGAAGACTACCACAACCCGCAACGCGGATCGCGCAGCGACTTCCAGCGCGACTATGACCGACTTGTGTTCTCGTCGCCATTCCGACGCTTGCAGAACAAGACTCAGGTGTTTCCGCTTCCGGGGAGCATTTTTGTACATAACAGACTGACGCATAGTGTAGAGGTTTCGAGTGTCGGGCGCTCGATGGCCAATGAGGTTGCTTCGGTGCTCCGCGAACGCCATGCCGGCAGCCAATGGGCAGACCGCCTCTATGCCATCGGCGAGATCGTGGCCGCGGCATGCCTTGCCCACGACATGGGCAACCCGCCATTCGGTCATTCGGGAGAGAAAGCTATATCAACCTTCTTCAGCGAAGGCCCGGGACGCATACTCGAAAACGAGCTGTCACCGCGACAGTGGGCCGATCTGGTGAACTTCGAGGGCAACGCCAACGCATTCCGCCTGCTCACGCATCAGTTCAAAGGACGCCGACCGGGCGGCTTTGCCATGACATACTCCACATTGGCTTCAATCGTCAAATATCCCTACGAAAGCCGTCTGGCAGGCGACAAACAGAAATTCGGTTTTTTCGATTCGGAGGCTGACGATTTTGTCAGAGTGGCTGATGAACTTGGTCTGATCTCCCGCCCCGGACAAAATGGAGAAGTGCGCTATGCCCGACATCCGCTTGTCTACATTGTCGAGGCTGCCGATGACATATGCTATGAGGTGATGGACATAGAGGATGCCCACAAACTCGGCATCCTTCCCACGGACGAAGTCACCGATCTGTTTCTGGGATTTTTCGATCGCGACCGCCAGACACGCATGCGCGATGTCATGAGCCGTGTCACCGACCCTAACGAACAGATAGGCTATCTGCGGTCGTGCGTAATAGGCACGCTTGTGGCGCGCTGCGCCGAAGTGTTCACCGACAACGAGAAGGCCATACTTGCAGGCGAATTCACCGGGCCACTGGTAGCCTCTATTCCTCAGCGCGAGCGCGAGGCTTACTGCCGTGCCGAAGCCCTTTCGTGGGATCGCATATACCGCGCTCCCGATGTAGTAGACATCGAATTGGCGGGCACACAGATAATCTCGTTTCTGATGGAGAAACTTATCCATGCCGTCCGCAACCCTTCTCTCAACTATTCGCGGCTGCTGCTTGCCAAAGTGCCTCAGCAGTATGATACGAGCGCACCCACACTCTATGGGAAGATACAGTCGGCCGTTGACCACGTCAGCGGAATGACCGATGTCTATGCTCTTGATCTTTACCGCAAACTTAATGCCATGAGCCTAAAAATCAACAACTGACAAATGAACAACAGCTTACGCATCCTTCTCCTCAGCATTATCCCGGCCATCGCCATGGCCATCGGAGCGACAACCGTAGCCGATATACCCAACGTGCATGTTGCCGACCGCACCCGCTACGTATCTAATCCTGACGGTGTGCTGTCTGACGCCACTGTGGCCTCACTCGACCGAAGCCTCGGCGAGATATGGAGCAGCACGTCGGCCGAACCGGTTGTGGTTGCAGTCGCATCGATGCCATCCGACACCGACATCGACACTTATGCCACCGATATTTTCGACGCATGGGGCATAGGCAAGAAAGACAAGGACAACGGAGTGCTGATCGTCATTGCCCGCGATGACCGCAAGGCTGTCATCCGCACAGGCCGTGGATCAGAGGGTGCGCTGCCCGATATAGTGTGCGGACGCATACTGCGCAACGAGATGTTTCCACGCTTCAAGGAAGGTGACTATGACGGCGGTGTGACGGCCGGAGTCAACGCTATCTCAAGAGTGCTTACCGATCCGGCCTACGCCGACGAGCTAAGGTCATCGCAAGCCAACGATTCACGCGCCGAGGCTGTAGCCGACGGGTTGTTCAACATCTACCTGACAGTAGCGGCTATAATCGCCATCGTAATGACCCTGCTGTCACTCTACACCGTGGTATCGACACGCCGCCGCGACAGTGTGGCACGATATGCGGCGCTACACTCTCTGGTTATACCATCACTGATAGTCACGTGCCTCACCTTGGGCATGGCTCTGCCGGCACTGTTGATCTCATATCTGGCGATGAAGCGTGTACGCAGCCGTCGCAAATGCCCCAACTGCCACCATGCCATGACGAAGATAGACGAAGTCAACGACAACGCCTATCTGACACCTGCACAGGATGCCGAGGAGCGCCTCAAATCAGTGGACTACGATGTGTGGGTGTGTCCCAACTGCCGCGAGACCGATATACTTCCCTACGTCAACCGTCTGACTGACTACCGCGTGTGTGAGCGCTGCGGCGCACGCGCATCATCGCTTGTGATGGATCGTGTGGTACTTCGCCCAACGGAACGCCGCAAAGGTCTGGGCAAAAAAGTTTACCGATGCAAGAACTGCGGCAACACCCACACGGTTGCCTATGTGATACCGATGCTTGCAGCAGCTGCACCATTCATCATAGGTGGCTCGGGCGGCCACGGAGGGGGAGGATTCTCAGGCGGTAGCTTCGGCGGAGGCATCACCGGTGGCGGCGGAGCGTCAGGCGGATGGTGACCAACCGATGAAGCCACAGACTAAAACTAAGAGTGTGCCGGACAGCAGCCCGGCACACTCCTTTTTTTAAGAAGAACGACTTGAATTATCTGATGACGATACGCTGCGTGTATGAGCCGGTGGAATGGCTTATGCGCAACACATAGAATCCGGGGGTGACAGCGGGAAGGGCAATCTGTGTATATCCGTCGAGATTGTCACGCGACAGCACCTGCCGACCCTGCATGTCGATCACTTCTGCGGCATAGCCAGTCAGCGCGGTTGAGATATTGAGCACATCGTGCGCGGGCAACGGATAGACCTTCACTGTCTCTGCCGAAATCTGCTCGAGCGAGTTTTCGTCAGGGTTGTTACCGTAGTCGAGTTTAACGGGTATCCGCAGATATTCCGAACGACCCTGCTGTGTAGCTTTGGCAAACAGTGTGAACGGTTCGTCCTCGTAGTCGCCGGTCGATCCGTCGATCACCACGAAACCGGGGATCTCGGAGTCGAGACGGGCAATGCCGTCGGTGGACTCTATAGAATAGGTAACCGTGGCGGCCGAGGAGTCAAAGTCGAACAGAGTATTGAGGTCAAGCGTGCCGAATGTGTTGTCGACCACGCGCACCACCTGCTGCGGCGCATCTTGCCATGGGCAAGCATCGCCGACATTGTCGAGACAGAAATAGAGCGGAGTGGTGATGCCAAAGCTGTTTTTCTTAGTGCTCTCCACTTTGAACCACAACTTATTGACCTCGCCAAGCGATGAAAGATCGACCCACTGCCATGAGTCGAGCGCATAGCGATCCTGCTCAAGCTCGGGACGGAAGTCAGCGAGATAGAAGTCCACGCTACCCACCACCGAGGCGTTTCTCAGACCCGAGATGGTCACTTTGTAATAGTCATCTTTCTGGAATCCACCGGGCACAGAGCTAAGTCCGTCGCCATTGCGGATGCAGTCCATAACCCAAGCCGAGTTGGTGAGCCACATACCATCGATCTTGTCGCCCTCGGGGCGGTTTGTGACGGTGAGGTATGTCGCACCGACATAGCTGTCGACAAAGGCCACACCATAGGTGGGACTGCCCGTAGCACCCGAACCGACAGCACTGTTGTACTGGTCGTTGATGTTTTTATAAGTGGTCGGTGTGAGGTTTGAGTAGGAGAAGTGACCCCAATAGTCGCTTCCACCGAAGCTGCTGTGGTAGTAGTCGAAAGCAAACGAGCCGGAGTAGAAGGGCATGTTGGTGGTGTTGCCACCCCAGAATGACTCGGGATCGAGTTTGAGATCCTCGAAAGTCGCCACATACTGTCGGCCGAGCACATCGATGTTGATTTCATCGAAAGCCTCTTTTCCACGGTTGTCAATGACTGTGAAACGATATGTCATCGAGTGAGTCAGATCGAGAGTGACGTCGGTGGTAGTGCTCAGCAGATTGCCCTGCTGGTCAGTCCACCGGTATGTGAGCGGTTCCATGCCACCTGAGCCTTTGCCTGAGAGGGATAGCTGCTCACCTTCGTTGCCTTCGGTGACGCTCTTGGTTGTGATCTCGGCCACTGGATTGGGATAGACGGGTTCGGCCGAGAGAGTGGTGAATGGCACTATGGCCACACCGTCGGCCTCGACACCGAGGTATGAGGCAAGTTTCACATAAACCTTGTAGCCGGTGTATTCCTCGAGGTCGCCGAGAGTCACGGTGGAGATTTTGCGTGTGTGGAGAGCGACAGTCTGAGCGTCGGTGTAATCAGCATCCTCCGGCTCTGCGGCATCGGCTTTGACCACGGCATAGCGGGCAACCGAAGCCTTGTCGGCGCTGAGGTTGAGATTGGCCGATCCGACTGCGATACCATCCACCATCGGGAAGCCATCGCTCCAGACGGGCGTACCGGTCTGGTCGGTGTATTCATAAGCACCCATCGTGGGGGTGACAGCGTTTCGGGCGTTTCCGAGCAGGTCAGCCGCAACATATTCCAATGGCTTTGCGGCCATCAGACGTCCGGCAGATTTGAGCTCGTGCATGTCATCGCTGAGGAAATCGGCCTCTTCAGCTATGCCGACCGGCTGTGCGATCGCCGACACGACGTCGTCGAATGTAGCGCAATCGGAGGGAGTCATTGCCCATACCGTGCCTGACGTGTGGAGGGCATTGTCAGCAATAGTCATGTCCGACAGGCGAGCCTGCACAGTGCCACGCAGCAGCGGCCCACCGGCCTTGTTCTGAAGGACATTGTTGACCAATGTCGAGCCGGCCATCGGAGCGCTCATCATGAACGGTGACGAATAGCTGTTGGCCTCACCGGTGATGACCACTGTGTTGTAGGCGATGTCGGCACGCTGCAGCGAAGCATCGTTGTCATACACATATATGCCATGAAGTGTGTGGTCGGTGCCCTCCAGACCATTGATGCGGATATCATTGTTGTAGATGCGCTTTTCGGTGGCACGTGCCGAAGATATGTCGCGGATATAGATGGCATCGGCGCTGCTGTCGCCCGTCATGGTGTCGTAGTTTCTCATCATGCCGACATTGACATCGATGATGTTGTCAGCGACAACCACGTTGCCGGTACAGCGGTAAAGATCCATGTTGTGGTATCCGGCGGCCATCACCGAGCCGTCGTTGATGAAACGGTTGCCACGGATCACCAGTCCGTCAACCACACCCATTGCCTGCAGAGCCTTGCTCGACTGGTTGACGAATGTGTTGCCAGTGACAGTGACGTCGTGGATCATCATCGGGTAGTTGAGGTTGGTGATACCGGTGGCCGACAGACCGTAGTATCCGCCCTCAAGACGGCTGTTGCTGAGGGTGAAATAATTGCAGTTCTTGTCACGTTCCTCGAGATAGAATGTGTAGACGAGGTTGACACGCTCCTCATAGGTAGCAGCCGCGTGTCCCTTGATCACGCAATCGTCGATGGTGTCGTGATAGCAGCCGCCACTGAGCATGACGATGCCGTCGCACTTATTAGCGGGAGAGGTGACCGTCAGGCTTTGCAGCGTGATGAAGCTTGCACCGTCAGCGAAGTTGACGACACCGAGACTCAGGGTTTTATTTTCCTCACCGTAGCGAATGACCACCTTGTCGCGGTTGCCGCTCTGACTTTTGAAAGTGACACGGTTGGTCTCTGACGCGCCGGGTATCTGATTGAACGTAAATGACTCGTCATAAGTGCCGTCCTCGATGAGCATATTCACGGGGCCGTCGACACCGGTATTGGACAGATCGCGGATTGCCGCGGCAAACGTCTTGTAGTCGGCCTTGTCTGATATGCCGATCACATAATCGCCGTGCATGCCGGCTCTGACAGATGTAGCCGCCACGACTCCGGGAGTGCTTGCGACGGTGGTTCCACCGATGGTGACACTATTGAGAGATGCTTTGAGCTGCGAACCTACGGCAGCCTGAGGCGCCACATCATATGTGAGCCAGAAATTGTAAGTTCCGGCATGGGGGAAGTTATATGATCCCTCGAAAGCGAGAGTCGAGCCGTCGGCTGCGGGTACGATTGTCGCGCCAAATTGCTGCGCGCCGATAAATGCAGGGTCTGTACCCGTGACCCAAGCCTTTGCCGCCGCGATGTTGCCAGCGGGAGTGTCTTCGGTGTCGAAGACTATCGATGTGATGTTGTAGTCACCACGCTCGCCTTTTACTTCGACGGTGGCATGCATGATCAGATTGTCCTGCGATCCGGCATATACCTGCACGGGGGCTTCGGCCGTGGCCTCGATCGACTCAAAGGCCAGAGGCTCGGGAGTGAAAGCCTCGACGACGATTTCCCATCCGTCAGATACAAGACCGTAGCTTCCGGTGCGGAAATAGGCTGTGAGCGCGCCATCGGCAGCTGAGCTGACCAGATCACGAGGCTCGGCTTTGTCTCCGAAAAGCTTTATCAACTGGTTTTCGTCATCGGTGTTGCTACCGTTGTAGACATACAATTCATCGTTGTATCCGGTGTCGAAGCTGTTGAAGTGCATGCGGATGGCTTTCGCCGGATCGGCGGGCTTGAACACCACGGCGCCCTTGTGGTCGCGGGTGTAGTATTCGGAAGGACCACCGTTGTCGTAGAACATGATCGGCTCGTCGACATAGACCACATCGTCGCCATGGAACTTGTAGATGTTTCGGGCGAGACGCACACCCTCGGGGTCGGCATCGGCAATCTCCACATTCTTGCCACCGATCTTGAGCGAAGTGATCTTAGCATCGATCTCGCGTCCGTCGGACAACTTGTCTTTCATGTCGAAAGCAATCCAATAGTAATTGTCGTTTTCGGCAAGCAGATCAGTTCCATCAACCGGTATGAGGGTGACGACCGGAGCGGCATCGGCTGTGGCCATTACAGTCACGGGCTGGACGTACTGAGCGTTTGATCCGGATGAGATGAGCTTCACGCTGCTGACGAGGTCGGAGCAACCTTTGAGGTCGACGGTGATCTCATCGAATTTCAGAGGCGACTCACCCCCCTCGGTGGTCAGCTTAAGGGTAAGGATCTCTTCCTCGACATCATCGGGGTAGATATCGCGTGTGGCGGCCTGAGTGACCTGAGATCCGGTCAGCGCCATTTTCTGTGATTTGTAGGGGACGGCGGTCGCTGCAAATCCGTTTGATGTGGATGTGCCCCGGTTGCCGTTGGTATTGAACAGGATGGTGAGCGCTCCGGTGGGATCGGTGGAGCTGAACGATCGGCCGATAGCCTCGCTCTGGTTGCTGTTTGTGGCCTCGAAGAGCACTTCACCTGATGTACCCGCGCCGTTTATCACCTTGAACACGGGATTGGTGCCATAGTAGGAGTAGCTGGGGAAACGGATGCTGAGCTTAGAGAATGTAAGCTGTGTGACCGCACCTTCCGTGCCGGGACGGATGATCATTATCTGGTCGCCCTTAATGTCGTCATATCCGTAGTAGGAATAGTCGGAGGGCTTGCTTGTCACATCCCAGCTGCCGTAAACAGTCACATCCTGAGTGCCTGCATCGGCCACAAGCTTGTTGAGCACACTGCGGCTCACGGGGGCAGCGTCGGTGACAGCGTGATCCGTGCCTCCGAGATTGACCGACGAGAGGGATAGAGAGATGGTCTGGTCATTTAGAGCCGCGGCACTTACGTCGACAAGCACCATAAACGTATTGTCGTATTCCTTGAGAGCGTAAGGCTCGGCAAGGTCGAAGGTGATGAAACCGTTGGTTTCGACAGCTGTTGCCAGCACCTTGGGAGAAGAGCCACCGACAGTGGCGAGATAGGCGTTGGCCACGAGTCCGGGCGCACCCACAGACGCGATTTTAAGGCTATTGAGATTGAGGACAGGATCGGTGTTGACCGTGCGGATGTTGATCAAAGCCATTGACTGAGCCACCGCGCCAGCCCTGAACGTGTCGCCGGTCACAGAGGTCACAGCCACGGCATCGAGCTGCATTGCCTGCGGCTGGAAAAGGCTTACGGTAGCCTCGAAACCATCGTTGGTCTGCGTGGTGCCATTGTCAGCGAGCTCGACGGTGAGCGCACCATCGGGCGAAGTTGAATGTATGAGAGGAGTCTCACCATTCATGACACGCATGATGAGCTTGGCCGGATCGACCTGCGCCCCATCATAGACATTGAGATACTGATAATAGATCGAGCCATTGGCCAAAAGCACTTTGGAGAAATCGATCTGCACCTTTTTCCCTTCCACAGACGGAATGAATGTGGTGACGCCACTGAATTTAGAGGTGATCTGGCCGTCGACACCACCGTCATCGTAGAACGCCAGCGAAGTCTCATCGACATAGACTGTCTGCTCACCGGCCACCATAGTCACCATTGCCGGGTTGACGATCTCCACTGCCGTCGCACCGTCGAAGGGGGTCACACCGCCGGGATGCGCCGCAGTGGTCACACCGGTGATGTCGACCATCGTGCGGGCGCCGACCTTGGCAGAACCAAGAATATCGGCAGCAAGCGTGAACACTGTGCGACCCGAAGCCAGCGGCCGGTCGAGTGTGATGATGTATCCGCTGCCGTCGGCCGCCACAGTGGCGTCGACCGGTGTGAGCACACCCACGTTGTCGCCAGCGCCATCATAGAGCTTGACCGAAAGAGGATCGATCATGCTGTCGTTGACCGGCACAGAGAAACGGATGCCGGTCAGATTGTCGGGATTCATCACCCCCTCGGCATCGACATAGGCCGAAGCGAGCACCACACCTGATCTGCTGCGGGGAGAGGCGCTGACATTGTCATATGACGAGCCAGCTCCCGTGACCTGCATATCGGTGAGTTTCACACACTTGACCTTTGCCGTCCATCCATCGCACGCTTTGGCGTAGCGCCAGAGCACACCCACACCCATTGAGCCATCAGCCGCAGTGGAGAAATAGGTGAGATTGCTGTAGACACCGTCGAGAGTGTCCATGACATCGCCCTCGGGCATAAGAGTGGTGCCGGTGACACCCATCGCAGTGGATTGCCAGGCAAACGACTCATCGGGGTCGGGATCGCCGGAATAGACGATCACCTTGCCCGGATAGCTCGAACCGTCGTTGCAGATGTCGATGTTCTCAAACGTGATCTGCACCGACAAGCCTTCAACCGCGGGCTTGAACACCGTGAGCGAATGCTGATTGTTGGCACTCATCGAGTTAATTGCGTCGAGACCTTTGAAGTCGTAGAACACAAGCTCGCCATCGGCAGGCACCGTGACGGTTTGCCTGCCAAACTGCAACTGCGTGACAGTCTGTGCACCATCGTCTTGCGCCCACAAGGGCAAAACATGGCACATAGTCAGCAGAAGCAGTGAAAACAGAGTTAGTTTCTGTTTCATCGCCTTGCAAAAAATTATATGTTAAAATAATGGTTGGTTCCTTCCATGTCTTTCCTCGAGACTAATAGGGAATATGAGTGCAAGGCAGGTCTTCTGACTCGTTGTCGAGTTCGGGACGCCTTCCCGGTGATCATTTTTATTCTCACCAGTGGCATACGTGTCCGTCACTTTTAAGGACAACTCACAGCAGCGGGACTGTTCGGGATTTTCACCCGATTCCCTTTTAATCACTGAAACCAGTGAACCATTGCGCTGCAAAATTACATTTTTTTTTGTTCTGACGGCAATATTTGTGTAAAAATGTCAATGTGCTCTCGCTGCCGTTTTCGCTTTAGGCGGCGGGGGCAGCT
>CANOUR010000007.1 GCA_947570265.1 uncultured Bacteroidales bacterium
ACGTGTCGTCGGGGGTGTTTCCCTTGGTTGACATTACAAAGGTAGCGGGTCGGAAGCGAAAACATGCAGTTGAAATGTTAATCGATGTTAATGCAATTACAAAAGTGTGACAAATACAGCAAATACGCATAATATCAACAAGATACGCAATGTAACATGCTGTTACAAAATTGTAACTGTATGTTTCCGATGTTTATAATCTGTTACATAAACCGGCTGATGCGGTCGTTGCGTGTGGATTTTACGTAACTTTGCGGACGAATATATAATCACTCACAAAACAGTTTGTATTATGCGTAAGATACTCTATTCTCTATGTGCTTTCGTGGCGCTCGGCAGTGTGCAGCCTGTTTGCGCCCAGTTCAATTTAGGCAAGGCCGTTTCGGCAGGTGCTAAGGCTGTGAAGGCCACTCAGATCTCTGATGCAGAGGTTGCGGCGATGGCTCGCGAGTCGGTTCAGTGGATGGACACCCACAACAAGGTCTGCGATGCCAACGATCCCTACACTCAGCGCCTCAACAGGCTCACCGAGGGTCTTGTCGAGGCTGATGGCATACCTTTGAATTTCAAGGTGTATGATGTGATCGATGTCAATGCGTTCGCTTGCCCTGACGGATCGGTGCGCGTGTTCTCGTCGTTGATGGATCTGATGACCGATGACGAGCTTCTCGGAGTGATCGGACACGAGATCGGCCATGTGCTCAAGCACCATTCAAAGAAAGCCTATAAGGCGGCTCTGCTTGCTTCGGCTGGTCGCGATGCTCTTTCGTCGGGAGGCGGCTTGGTGGGCAAGCTCAGTGACTCGCAGCTCGGCGATCTGAGCGAGAGCCTTGTCAATTCAAAATTCTCGCAGAAAGAAGAGAAGGAAGCTGACGATGTTGGCTATGAGTTTCTGGTGAAGAATGGCAAGAATCCTTGGGCGATGGCTATGGCATTTGAGAAGATGCAGGAGCTCGAGGGTGGTGCCAAGCAGAGCGCGATGGCCAAGATGTTCTCGTCGCATCCCGACACTGCTGCCCGCATCAAGAAAATGAGCGAACGCGCCACCAAAGATGGATATACGCGCCCTGCCGATCCTGCAAAATAAGATATAATTATAAGGACATAAATAACAGTAGCGCCGCCCCGCATATGCGGGACGGCGCTGTTGATTTATAGGAGGGTGGTTGATGGTGTCAGTCAGAGAACTTCGCCTTTTCAAACTCGCGGTTGAGGCGGGCGATGTTGCTCAGCGAGATGTTCTTGGGGCATTCGGCTGCGCATGCGCCGGTGTTGGTGCAGTTGCCGAAGCCAAGTTCGTCCATCTTCATCACCATGGCACGGGCGCGGCGTTTGCGCTCTACCTGACCCTGGGGAAGCAGTGCAAACTGGCTCACCTTGGCGCTGACAAAGAGCATTGCCGAGCCGTTTTTGCAAGCTGCCACACATGCTCCGCAACCGATGCATGTTGCTGAGTCCATGGCCTCGTCGGCCACTTCTTTCGAGATAGGCAGATTGTTGGCATCCTGTGCGCCGCCGCAGTTGAAGCTGACGTAGCCGCCGGCCTGCTGAATCTGGTCGAATGCGTTGCGGTTCACCATAAGGTCGCGGATCACGGGGAAGGCAGCCGAGCGCCATGGTTCGATGGTGATGGTGTCGCCGTCGTTGAACTTGCGCATGTGGAGCTGGCAGGTTGTGATGCCCTGCACGGGGCCGTGGGGGTGTCCGTTGATATAGAGCGAGCACATGCCGCAGATGCCTTCGCGGCAGTCGCTGTCGAATGCCACCGGCTCTTCGTTCTGCTCAACGAGCTGCTGGTTGAGCATGTCAAGCATTTCAAGGAAGCTCGAACCGGTCGAGACGTTGTCTACGCGATAGTTGGCGAAGTGTCCTTTCTCCTTCGGACCACGTTGACGCCAAATTTTCAGGTTTACGCTGATTGTTTTTTCCATTTTCTTTAAAAGGGATGTTTTTTTGACTTTCCCGGCGGCGTCTTTTATGTCGCCGCCGGGCGGTCGCGTGGGTTATGGAGTTGGGATTACGATTTGTAGTTACGGGTCTGTACCTGGATTTCGGTGTAGTTGAGAGGCTCTTTGATAAGGATGGGCTTCTCGGTGTCACCGGTGTATTTCCAGCAGGAAACATACATGTAGTCCTTGTCGTTGCGGGCGGCTTCGCCGTCTGCTGTCTGGTACTCCTCGCGGAAGTGTGCGCCGCATGATTCGTTGCGGTTGAGGGCGTCGATGGCCATCATGCGGGCCATGATCAGGAAGTCTTCGAGACGCAGAGCCTTTTCGAGCTCGAGGTTGAGATCGTCGGCGCGACCTACGACGCGCAGGTCGGTGTAGAATTCCTTGCGCACATCTTCGAGTTCGTCGAGAGCTTTCACGAGTGTCTGGAGTGTGCGTCCCATGCCTACGAGGTTCCACATCACATGGCCAAGACGTTTGTGGATCTGATCGGGGCTCTTGGTGCCCTTGATGGCCATGAGGCGGTTAATGCGGTCTTTGACCTCTTTCTCCACCTTGTCAAACTCGGGATGGTCGGTGCCGGGGTGCTTCACCTTGATCTGATCGCTCAGATAGTTCTGCATGGTGTAGGGGAGCACGAAGTAGCCGTCGGCCAGACCCTGCATCAGGGCTGAAGCGCCGAGGCGGTTTGCGCCGTGATCCGAGAAGTTGCACTCGCCGATTGCAAACAGACCCTTGATCGATGTCTGCAGCTCGTAGTCAACCCAGATGCCGCCCATGGTGTAGTGGCTTGCGGGGAAGATCATCATCGGAGTGTGGTAGGGGTTGTCGTCCGAGATCATCTCGTACATGTCGAAGAGGTTGCCGTAGCGGTCACGCACCACATCTTCGCCGAGGCGCTCGATAGCATATTTGAAGTCGAGATATACGGCGTTGCCTGTGCCGACACCGAAACCTGCGTCGCAGCGCTCCTTGGCAGCGCGGCTGGCGATGTCGCGGGGACAGAGGTTACCGAAAGCCGGATAGCGGCGTTCGAGATAGAAGTCGCGGTCTTCGTCGGGGATGTCGGTCGGTTTTTTCTTGCCGGCGCGGATAGCCTCGGCGTCTTCTTTCTTCTTGGGTACCCAGATGCGGCCGTCGTTACGGAGCGATTCGCTCATGAGGGTGAGCTTGGACTGATCTTCGCCGTGCACGGGGATACAGGTGGGGTGGATCTGTGTGAAAGCGAGGTTGGCAAGGTAAGCGCCGCGCTTGAATGCCTGCACCGCAGCCGAGCCGTTGCAGCCCATGGCGTTGGTCGACAGGAAGAATGTGCGTCCGTAGCCGCCGGTGGCGAGCACTACGGCGTGAGCGGCATAGCGCTCGATCTCGCCTGTGACGAGGTTGCGCACGATGATGCCGCGTGCACGTCCGTCGATCACCACGAGGTCGAGCATCTCGCGGCGGTTGAACGACCGCACTGTGCCCTTGTTGATCTGACGGTTGAGCGAGCCGTAGGCGCCGAGTAGCAGCTGCTGGCCGGTCTGACCTTTGGCATAGAATGTACGGCTTACCTGTGCGCCGCCGAACGAACGGTTGGCCAGCAGGCCGCCGTATTCGCGTGCGAAGGGCACACCCTGTGCCACGCACTGGTCGATGATGTTGTTCGACACTTCGGCAAGACGGTAAACGTTGGCCTCGCGTGAGCGGAAGTCACCGCCTTTCACTGTGTCGTAGAACAGACGGTAGATCGAGTCGCCGTCGTTCTGATAGTTTTTCGCAGCGTTGATACCGCCCTGTGCGGCGATAGAGTGGGCGCGGCGCGGACTGTCCTGAATGCAGAAGTTCCACACGTTGAAGCCCATTTCGCCGAGCGAAGAGGCTGCCGACGCACCTGCCAGACCGGTGCCCACCACGATGATGTCGAGGTTGCGCTTGTTGGCGGGGTTGACGAGCTTCTGGTGAGCCTTGTAGTTGGTCCACTTCTGTGCGAGAGGCCCTTCGGGGATCTTGCTGTCGACCTGATATTCGGGGAGCTTCGACGATTCTACGTCGGCGTAGTCCTTCATGATGGGGGTAGAGTCAATCATACCCTCGAGTTTTTTGATGTCTGCCATATCGGTAGGAATGGTGGAGATTTGACGTTTGGAAAAAGTGAAGTATGATTGATTATTCGATGACGATCGTTTCGGCCTCGATCACTTCTGCTGCGGCAGCTCCGTCGCAAACCGCGGGGGCGCACTCCTCGTTGGCCTCAAATTCGCGGTACTGCTCGAGCAGCACGGGGCATGTCTCGTAGGTGTGGCGCTGTGCGTTGACAGTGAACACGATCGCCTGTACCACGAACAGGCCGATGACGATGGTGCTCCACCAGCAGCCGATGGTCTTCAGACGCTTGATCCAGATGGCGTTGTTCCATCCTGCCGACTGGAACATCGACCAGAAGCCATGATTCATGTGGAACCAGAGAGCCACGAAGCCGATGATGTAGACGATCGGAGTCCACACCTGGCTGAATGCCATCTGAAGGAACATTGTGCCGCTCTGGGGAGCTATGGCCTGACCTTCGTAGATCACTTCGTTGCCGGTGATCTCGGCCAGCTGCATCTTGGCCCAGAACTGGATCATGTGCACAACCAGGAAGGCTACGACAACGATGCCGAGCACGAGCATGTTTTTCGATGCCCACTCAACCTGGGGAGGACGCGATGTCACGGCGTAGCGGTCGGCGCCACGCGCACGACGGTTCTGAATTGTCAGCCACAAAGCGTAGATGATGTGGATGATGAACAGTGCGGCGAGTCCGACTGAGGCAACCAGAGCATACCAGTTAGCCCCGAGGAACTCGCAGATGACATTGTAGGCCGCAGGCCAGAAAATGGCCACGGTGTTCATCAGCACATGAAAAGTAACAAACAGGACAAGGCACGCGCCGGTAATGGCCATCACGAGCTTACGTCCTATCGATGAGCTTGTTAACCACATAGGAGTTGAAGAATTTTGATTGGATTATTAATTGGATAATTTTATTTTCGCTTGCTTTGCATGGCAAAGTTACTGAAAAACCGCACGCTAACAAAAATTAAGGAAAAAAATCTTTCCGTATCCGCGGCCTTATGTTTCGGATCGGTGCGTGCAATTGCGGATTATTCACCGGCAAGTCGCCCCGATCCGGAGTAGATTGAGGTGAAATGGTGAATGGTTTTTGTCCATTGTGGCTATTTGTAGATTTTTTTGGTTAACTTTGCCCGAAACTATAATATAGGTAAATGGCAAAAGTCGTAATTATCGGTGCCGGCGGTGTCGGCACGGTTGTGGCACATAAGTGTGCCCAGCATCCCGAGGTGTTTTCTGAAATCGTGTTGGCTTCACGCACGCGCTCGAAGTGCGATGCCATAGCCAAGGCCATCGGCGCGGCAAACATCACCACCGATGCCGTCGATGCCGACTCAGTGCCCCAGCTTGTCGAGCTTTTCAACCGCCACAAGCCCGACATGGTCATCAATGTCGCCCTGCCTTATCAGGATCTGACTATCATGGACGCATGTCTCGAATGCGGTGTCAACTATCTCGACACGGCCAACTATGAGCCGCGCGACGAGGCTCACTTCGAGTATTCATGGCAGTGGGCCTACCGCAAGCGCTTCGAGGACGCGGGTCTGACAGCCATACTCGGTTGCGGTTTCGACCCCGGAGTGTCGGGCGTGTTCACCGCCTATGCCGCGAAGCACTATTTCTCTGAGATGCAGTATCTCGACATAGTCGACTGCAACGCCGGAAATCATGGCAAGGCATTCGCCACCAATTTCAACCCCGAGATCAACATCCGCGAGATCACACAGAACGGCCGTTACTGGCAGGACGGACAGTGGGTGACCACCGGCCCGCTCGAGATCCACAAGTCGCTCACTTATCCCAACATCGGCCCGCGCGACAGCTATCTTCTCTATCATGAGGAGCTTGAGAGCCTGACGCAGAACTTCCCCACCATCAAACGTGCGCGTTTCTGGATGACATTCGGCCAGGAATATCTCACACATCTGCGCGTGATACAGAATATAGGCATGGCACGCATTGATGAGATCGACTACAACGGCACGAAGATTGTTCCGCTGCAGTTCCTCAAGGCTGTGCTTCCCAATCCGCAGGATCTCGGTGAGAACTACACCGGCGAGACCTCGATCGGATGCCGCATCTCAGGTCTGGGCAAGGATGGCAAGCCGCTCACATATTACATCTACAACAACTGCTCGCATCAGGAGGCATATCGCGAGACCGGCATGCAGGCCGTCAGCTACACCACCGGTGTTCCGGCGATGGTAGGAGCCATGATGTTCCTCACCGGCAAATGGAGCATGCCCGGTGTGCGCAATGTCGAGGAGTTTGATCCCGATCCCTTCCTGGCTCAGCTCGCCATGGACGGTCTGCCTTGGCACGAGATTGTCAACGGCGACCTCGAGCTTTGACAGCAGGGCTTTGACACTGAATAAAACGCGGGAGCGGCTTCCATCCGGAGGCCGCTCCCATCGTAAATGTTTTATCGCAGTCAGGCGGTGTGTGCCTCACACACGGGTCGTGATGTGCGGCGGAACAGGCGGGCTATGATAATGGATATGGCTCCGTCGCCGGTGACATTGCATGCTGTGCCGAAACTGTCCATGGTGATGTAGAGGGCGATCATCAGGGCGTTGTCGGCCTCGTTGAATCCGAGCATCGATGTGAGCAGTCCCAGCGATGCCATGATCGCTCCACCGGGCACACCCGGCGCGGCTATGATGGTGATGCCGAGCATGCAGATGAATCCGGCGAACATGCCCGGTGTGTAGGACAGTCCGTTGGTGAGCATAAGCGCCACGGCGCATGCGACAATCTTGAGTGTCGAGCCGCTCATGTGTATAGTGGCGCACAACGGTATGGTGAAACCGGCTATCTGGCGGGGCACTCCGATGGACACGGCGCGTTCGAGAGTCACCGGAATAGTGGCTGCCGATGACTGGGTGCCCAAGGCGGTGAAGTAGGCAGGAAGCATGCCCCCGAGCAGTTTGAGCGGGTTGCGCGAGCCTTGCGAGAACGGAGCGGCCACGCAATATTGCAGCACGAGGATGCCCACGTGCATCACGAAAATCACAGCTATGATGGTTGCGAAAGTCGACAGAATGCCTGCCACCTGTCCGGCCTTGGTGATGCCGAGGAATATGCCGAATATGTAGACGGGCAGAAGCGGCAGGATGGCGCCGTTGACCACACCGGTGATGATCGAGCGCAGGTTGTCGAGCACTTTTTTCATCGCGTTGCCCTCGGGCAGAGCGGCGGTGCCGAGTCCGAGCACAAACGCGAGCACCAGAGCGGAGCTTACGCTCATCAGCGGAGGCATGCCCACGGTGAACAGTGGCGCAGGCAGGTCGGCGCCCGACAGGTCGGCATTGGAGCTTACGGGCGAGATCATCGAGGGAAAGAGCCAATCGCTGATGGCGAAGCTGCCGAAGCCGGCCAGCAGTGTGGCGGCATAGGCGACAGCGGCGGTTGCCGCAAGCATCTTGCCTGCTCCGCGACCCACATCGGCGATGGCCGGTGCGACAAACGCCACGATCAGCAGCGGTATCACAAATCCGAGAAATTCGCTGAATATGGCGTTGAATGTCGTGAATATGCTCACGCCCCAGCCGGGCATCAGATAACCGGCCCCGATGCCGAGGGCGATGGCTATCACTATTCGGGCCAGAAGCCCGGGTTTTTTCATGGTCATACGATGGTGAGTTGTCTTATATAAGCGGTTAACGGAATAAATGCCGATTTATTATTTACGGCCGAAATCGGCTGGTATCTCCCCCCATGTGTCAGTGTCCCATTTCAGTATGGGATTGCGGTAGGTGTGGGTGTTGAGCCATGTCTCGGCGCGGCGCACCATGTCGAGTATTCGGGCATTCTCGGGCGTGGGGGTGAGCGTGGTGCGGGCATGGCGGTCGCGCACCCATGCCTGGGCGGTGCGGCTGTCACTGTAGATTGGACGCAGCGGCTGTCCGTCGCGGTTGAGCATGGCCAGCGCATGCACTATGGCCAGAAATTCGCCGAGATTGTTGGTGCCTGCGGCAAGCGGCCCTACACGAAACAGGCGTTCGCCCGAACCAACAGCCACACCCTGATATTCCACCGGGCCGGGATTGCGTGAACATGCTGCGTCGACAGCCACGGCATCGAGCCGTATTTCAGGAAACGCAGCATAGTTCACCACCACCGGCTTGTGGGTGGCTATGGTCTTTATCAGACCGATGTGAGCCATAGGGTCGCCACGGTAGGCGTCGATTGCCGCCTGCTGTGTCGGAAAACTCTTGTATTTCGCATCGGGATAACCGGTGACCTGTTCCTTGGCGTCATCCCATGAGTCGAACACGCCGGTGTGCCATCCGTTCCACACCACATAGTATTTTTTGCGTGGGATAGCCATTACGATAGTGTCAGATATATATTGATGTCGGTCGAGCGGCCGCCGGCGCAGCGTGCCACGATGGGGTTGACCACCCTGCCCATATAGGTGTAGACGGCGCGGCGCAGCCCGGGAATGATGCGCAGCGCGTTGCCCACTCCCTCGCATGGCAGCATCTGGTCAAACATGGTGATCAGTGTGTTGCTCAGCGCCATTGCGGCCGTCCGTCCCACTGCTCCGCCGGGATTGGTCAGGCACATGCGTGTGGCCGGCGCTACGTCGGGCATTGCATTGCGGCCGGCGCCCATGTCGGCAACCGGCAGCGACGGGAATGTGTGTCCGGGTTTGCGGGTGATGTCGATGATCACCACCCCCTGCTTGGTGGCTTCCACCAGATCGGCGCCGACAGAGAAATGACCTTCGGTGGGAGTGGCCACGATCATGTCGGCCGAGCGTAGGGCGTTGTGGAGCACATGAGGATGCAGGGCCGACCCGATCACCTGCTGGCCGAGCTCGCGTATGGCGCGCCGCAGACTGTAGACATCGTTGTCGAACATTCTCACCGTTGCTCCAAGTCCGGCCGCCGACCGGGCTGCCGCGCAAGCTGCTATGCCCGATCCGATGATTGTGGTCTCGCACGCCACTATGCCGGTCACGCCGCCAAGCAAAATTCCTTTGCCCGCTGTCGGGTCGGCCAGCATCGATGATGCGAGTGCCACAGCGGCCCGGCCGTCGATTTCCGAGAGTATGTCGGCAAAAGGAGTCATTCCCCTTCGGTCTTCCACCAGATCAAGGGCTATGGCAGTAATGCTTCGTTTCAGCAGCACGGCTATGGTCGCGGGGTCTTGCATCGATGGATGCAGCAGCGTCAGCAGCATCGCTCCGCGCCGCATGCGTGCGGCATCGGCCGGAGTGAGCGGTGCAAGGTGGATCACCACATCGCACCGGAGCGCTTCGGCACGGTCGACAAGCTCGGCGCCGTGGCGTGCATAGCGGTTGTCGGGATAGTTGATGACCGATCCGGCGCCATGCTCGATCCTGACGGCCAAACCGCGTTCCACCAACATTTCCACACCCTCGGGCGTGAGTGGAAACCGTCGCTCGCCCGGGCGGTCGCACACGGGCAGGCCTAATGTGAGACGCCGCGGAGCGGTTGCAACCTCGTCGGGTTGAGCCAGCGGTTCATGGCTGTCGGATTTTATCATGGTTTCAGTGGCAGGTTGAATGTGTTGACGAATTTATTGACCGTCTCGTCTATTTCCTCAATGGTCTCAAGTCTGTCGGACGGGAACGATGCGGCGGCTTTTGAATAATAGGGCATTCGGCTTGCGAGAGTGTCGGAGATGAAGCGGGCAAGTTCGTCGTCGCTTTTGCCTGCGAGCAGCGGACGGCTGTCGCGCCCGGCTTTCAGCCTGCGCAGCAATGTTTCTTCCGACGCATCGAGCCTCACGGTGAGTCCGGCGGAGTTCATCAGGTCGATATTGTCGAAAAAACATGGAGTGCCGCCTCCGCAAGCCACGATCACGTCGGTCATCGCTGCCGCCTCGGCGAGCGTGCGGCGCTCGATCCGGCGAAATCCCTCCTGGCCATGTCTGGTGAAGATCTGTGTCACGGTCATCTGGCATCGCTCTTCGATCAGGGCGTCGAGGTCGATAAAGCGCAGCCCCGTGCGCGAGCCTGCGGCCTGCCCGAGAGTGGTTTTGCCGCATCCCATGAATCCTATGAGGAACACCGGTCGCATAACAATGGCAAAATTAGCAAAAATTCAGTATTTTTGCATCAGTTATGCGGGCACTTCTCATAATCAATCCAATATCGGGCACGGCCTCAAAGGAGAGCATCCGCGGCGAGGTGACGCGCAGGCTCACCGCCGCCGGACATTCGGTCGATGTGCATGAGACAACCGGGCCTGGCGATGCCACGGAGCAGACCCGCCGAGCATGTTCCGAAGGATACGATGCCGTGATAGCGGCCGGAGGCGACGGCACGGTCAACGAGACAGCTGCCGCATTGTGTGGCGCTGAAGTCACCCTCGGCATCATTCCCTGTGGGTCGGGCAACGGTCTGGCGCGCCATCTCGGCATACCGGTCGACACGGCCGGAGCGCTTGACATCATCGAGGCCGGACACGTGGTGACGGCCGACAGCGCCACGGTCAACGACCGACCGTTTTTCTGCACTTTCGGGGTTGGTTTCGATGCCGCTGTGAGCGAGACATTCGCCCGCCAGAAGCGCCGTGGAAAGCTGTCGTACATACGTTCGGCTCTGGCTACCTATGCCCGTTTCCATCCCGAGATCTATTCCATCAGTGCCAATGGCCATGTGCTCACCGAGCGAGCCTTTTTGGTGGCGGTGTGCAATGCGTCACAGTATGGCAACAACGCATATATAGCTCCCGAGGCATCGATTACCGACGGATTGCTCGACGTGACCATCGTCAACAACGGCCCTCTTCCGTCGATAGCCCTGATGGGAATTGATATGATGACCGGATATATCAACCGCAACACGCTCATTCACACGTTTCGTGCGCCGGCGGTGGAGATAGTGCGCCGTGCGTCGGGCCCGGCACACCTCGATGGTGAGCCTGTGAGCATCGAAGATTCGATGTATATCCGCTGTCACCCGGGAGCTCTGAGGGTGTTCACCCCCGGTGAGCAGCCTTTCCGCCCTATCATCACGCCGGTGACATCTATGTTCCGCGATCTGCGTCTGGCTGTGCGTCATCTCATGGGGCTGTGAGTGTCAGCCGTAAACGCAGCAGCCGGACTTTCACAAGTCCGGCTGTGTGCAATAGCAAAATAGATTTTACGCTGTTTCCTTCATGTGGTTGATCAAGGAGAGCTATTGTTTGTTGTCCGTTATAATTATCCGGATGCAAAATTACTAATGCCGTTCAATAGCTGCCATACCCGAAAACAGCGATATTCCGCATGATTATGGCTGTCGCGGTAATCAAAATCAATTATCGGCCACCCACACGCGTGTGATTTTGCCGTAATATCGTTCGTGCATGCCGCCGGTGCCGGGCGCATACCATCGTGCAAGCAGGTCGGGGTTCGAAAACTTCGACGGGTCGAACGGATCGTGATACACTACCTCGCACTCCACAACCAGACGCGCGCCGCAGAATGTCACCTGTCCTGTAGGCAGCTCTTCGGCGCGCAGTGGTGCGTAGTGCATCTTGTCCATGTCGCGTCCGCTGTGCTGACCCATCACCTGCAGAGCCTTTGTCATCTCGTGGGGGAAGAATGACAGTGTGAAACGTCCGGTGCGGTCGATAAATTCCTTAGTGTATCGCTCCTGGCGCACCACCGCCACAGCCGTGTCGTGTCCCCACATGTGTCCCATGAAGCCCCACGAGGCTGTCATCATGTTGTAGTTGTCGATTGTGCCGGCTGTCACCAGCATCCAGTCTTTCGATATGAGTTGCACGAGATTCTCGCGCACCTCTGTGATTTTTATTTCTTTCATGCTCAAGATACTTATCTATGATTAAACGTGGTTGGTGTGACTATTGTTTGTGTCGGCCGTAAATAAACGAGGGAGGCGACAGCCCCCCTCGCGGTGACGGATGGTGGTGTGTGCTGTCAGCGCACGATCACCTTGAATGTGCTCTGTCCGGCGCGTACGATGACGATTCCTGCCGGCACGGCTACGGTGAGTTTCGAGCCTTCGGATGCGCCGTTGTAGATCACGCGTCCTTCAGCGGTCGAGACCTCTACCTGAGTGCCCTCGGTCGCGGTCACTTCCACCGCGCCGCGGATGGTAGCGACAATTGTGCCGTCGGCGGCCACTGTGTCAATCGAGCTCGACGAGATGGTGACTGTTTCCACGTTTGACGGAACAGACTCGATGCCCTGGGCGCCGCACACAGTCGCATGATACTTGTGTGTGCCGCCGGTGACGTCGTTGTGTGTGAAAGTGGTCTCTGCGACAGGTTCGGCGTTGACACGCTCGCCGTCGCAATAGATGTTGTAGCCCGTGTTGTCGGCGCTGTCGTCAGGTTTGCTCCATGTGAGTGTCACGTTGGTGGTGGCGTCGTCGGTCGCGGCCTTGAGGTCGGTCACAGGTTTCACGTCGTGTGACGGGGTGCGGGTCTCGACACGTATGTTGTCGATCACCACGGCTTCGGTGTTGCCATAGCTTGCGCGGAAGCTCAGGCTCACTTTCTTGCCGGCGAAACGTGTCATGTCGATCTGCTCCATGATCCATTTGCTGCCGGAATTGGAGAGGTCGGTCTCGGTCTCAAGAATGTCATTGATGAAGAGCGCGAGCTTGTTGGTGCTGTTTTCTTCGGCTGAAACCATGTAGGTGAGCACGGCATTGTCGCCGATCTCGATCTCGCAGGTGTTCATCATGGCCATGTCGCCTTCGGCAACTCCGGTGAATGCCGCCACTGCGCCGTCGCCGTCATAGGCGGGGAAGTGGGTGTTGTGCACATTGTAGATGGCAAACTGTCCGTCGCCGCCGGTGGTGACGAAAGCATAGGAATGTGTGTCGCCGGCAAACGAGTCGGTGTAGGGCATCGACAGAGGCTTGCCAACGGGCACGGGCATTGTCTCGGCGCTGTTGCGGCTTTCGCCGGTGGTGGTGAGGGCGGTGATGCGGTATTGTTTCATCTGCTGTTCCACTCCGGCCTGCACAGCCTGATAGGTGTATGTCGTGGCGGCCTCCACTTCGGTCACCTTCACGGCCTCGCCGTTGGATATGTCATCGATGCGGTAGGATATGATCGACGGATTAATAGTATTGCCGTTGGCATCTTTGGCCGGAGCGTTCCATGTGATGGTCACTTCGCCTTCATTGTAGGTGGTTGTGGCTTTGGCGTCGGTGGGTGCGGTCGGGCGGGGTATGCCTACAAACACCGTGGCGTGCTCACCCTCAGCACTCTCTCCGGCTTCGTTTGTTGCCTTGAGATAATAGGTGTGTGTGCCGGGTGTGAGTCCATACACGGCTGAGTCGTAGAACACCGTGGTGGTTGTTCCCGGCTCGCACTCCTGATCATACCATCCGCATGGTTCCTGTCCGCCGCTGACGGGGCGGCCATCGCGGTAGATGGTGACGCTTCTGAGATATGTGAGGGTGTTGCCGTTGATATCCTTGTCGGGGACTATGGCACGGATGGCCACCTGTGTCTTGCCGCTTTCGTCGGCTGTGAGAATAGGTGCGGCAGGTGCGACAGGTATGTCGATCGCCATCATTGCCGGGGCGACCGCCACTGCGGCGATCACGGTTGCGAAGAATTGTTTCATGATTGAATTATGTAGTGTTTTTTATTTTACGATCATTTTGCCTGTTGTGCCGTCGGACTTGCGCACGATATACACGCCGGGTGCGGCAGCGCCGTCAATGCGTCGTCCGTTGAGGTCGTAGACCGCCGCAGGGTTGCATGCCGGATCGGTTACGACTGTTGATATGCCAGCATTGCCGTCGGTCACGCTGACGCGACATGTCTCGATATATGTCGTGTCGCTCTCGGGATCGCTCACGAGCATCACAATGTCGGTCTCGCCTGCTGCCACGGCTGTCACGAGGCCTTCGGGGCTTACTGTCGCTATCGATTCGTCAGAGCTTGACCATGTGATGTCCCATTGGGGCTCATAACCCTCTTCGGTGGGAGTGGCTGAGAGTTGCGCTGTCTTCCCGGCCTCGATGTTCAGAGTCTGCTCAGAGATCAGCCATGGTTTCTCGGGGTGTGTGGGTTCGGGCAGCTCTTCTTCTTTTCCTTCGATTTTCTTGAACTGTCCCCATGCGGTGTGTGACTTGTAGTTGTCCACTGAGCCGGCCGGCACGGTGAGGGTGGCCGAGGCATATGTGCTGCTTGAGAAACTCGAGGCGTCGGCCGCGGGGCATGTGGCTTTGTCGACATTGACTGCCATCACATCCGTACATTCAGCAAATGCGTTTGCCGGAAGCGATGTCAGCGCACCTCCGATATTTATGGTCACCAAAGTGGGTTTGTAGGCGAAAGGTTGCTCTTTCTCGTTGTCAGAGACGCATGTGAAATTGCGGTTGAGATTGAGGGTCTCGATCCTCGCCACCACATCGGGGTCGTGGAGATATGTAGTGTTGCCGAATGCATTGATGTTGAATGTCAGCTCGGTGTCACCTTCCTCGAGGGTCACTGTCTTGATTTTAGGGATATAGCCGAAAGCCTCTTCGCCGATCAGGGTCACTGACGCGGGTATGGTCACTGACTCGAGAGCCAGACATCCGGCAAAGGCAAATTTTCCGATTGTCTTGACTGTCGACCCCAATGTCAGCGATGTGGCGCGGCTGCAATAATTGAATGCGTCGTCGTTGATCACTTCCACGCCGTCGGGTATCACTATGGCTTCGAGCCATGGCATGCCCGAAAATGCCTCTTTGGGGATCACTCTTAGCCCTGAGCTGATGGTGAGGCGTTCGAGATAGTTGCACGCATAGGCTGCGCGTGTCCCGATCTCCTTGACGCTGTTGGGTAGCACAAGATCGGTCAGTCCGATGCAGCGCGAAAGCGCCTGCGACCCGATTGTGGTGACGGTCTCGGGTATGGAGATCGATGTCATGTTGACATTGAGATAGAATGCGTCTTCGCCAAGGGCGGTGACGGTGTAGTCGGTTGATCCGTTAGAGGCTTTCTCGGGAATCACCACTGCCCCCGAAGCACTGACATTATCGCCTACTTCACAGGTTTTTTCTGTCTCGGAAAGCACACGGTAGTTTAGTCCTTGCCACGAGAATGTGTCGCCGTCTGCGGCACTGAGGCTCAACGCGACTCCGAAAACCGCAGCGGCCGATAAAATGAAATGCTTCATATGCATAAATGTGTAGTTATATGATCTAAGTGATTCGCAAATTTACGATACGGCAGCTGTTTTTGCAACTAAATCAACATTTTTTACCGCTGTTTACCTGTATACGATTGCTTTCACGGCCTTGATGGCTACGTCGTAAGGCGCGGTGCGGTCGCGGCGGGGTGTGATGCCGCGCACATAGAAAAATGTGTGCTGTGTGTCCCACGACGGTATGTCGGCGCGGCGTGTGGCGCCGGACGGTATGGTGCATGCGACATTCACCGTGCGGCGGTGCAGCTCGCGCCCTTTCATGTCGGTGTAGACCATCTCAAGCTCTATGCCGCTGATGTCCACACCGGTGTGGTTGGTCAGGAACATGGCTTCGCGGGTAGCTCGCAACGGTTTGTCATAGCCCGACACGGTGATATTGCCGTCGATGAGATTCATGGTGTCGGGTAGTGCGGTCGGGCGCGCGATTGTGAGTGCGTCGCGGTCGGCGCGCAGATTGCCGCCCCGGGTGGTGTCGTCGGCTATAAGAGCGGCACTCGCCGTGAGCAGCAGGAGCAGTGTCGACAGCAGTGTGCGCATCATAGGTAGCGGGGCTCGGCCGGTATGGCGGGTTCGGGATACACTCTGACACATCCGTCGAGATTGCGGGGCGTTTCGTCGATCTCGCGCACGAAGCGCCTGAACATGTAGGGCAGCAGACTCCACCAGTTGAGCTTGAGCTGCTTGCGGTGGTGGATCAGTTGCAGTCGCGAATCGCTGTCGGTGAGGTTGACCGAGAATGTGCGCGGCGATGTGAGCGTGACGCCGTCGGCGCTCGAAGATGTGTAGAGACGCGCCTTGAATGTGTTGCGTACGGCCGTGGGCCATAGCCTGCCGATGACCGTGCCCGGCATGAGCAGCCTGTTTGACGAGCGCACCACGGCCATCACATATTCGGTTGCTCCGTCGGATGTGTCGGCACAGCGCTCGATGGCTATCAGGCCGCCGTCGCCGGGAAACATCCACACGCCTTCGATCTTGTGTAGTGCCGTCTGGCTCATCCGTGCCGTCACGGCATCATATGTCATGTCGCCGGCTACGGCTATGGCGTCGCCCGAAGCGGGTGTGGCGGCGGTGAGCGCTGTCATTGAGAGGAGCAGAGGATTCATGTGGCGGAGCTATTTTTTCTCGGTGAACGTGGCGAATTTGTAGCTGAAGCCGAGGCTCAGTATCTCCTTGATCTGCCATGTGTGCCACTTGCTGTCCTCGAGTCGAGGGGTGCTGGAGTCGTAGCGCACGTGCACATAGAGCTGTGTCGACAGGAAGCGGTTGATGTCAAACGATATGGTGTTTTCCCAATCGCTCTGCAGATATGTGTAGTCGGTGAAGACAAACAATCGCGACACGAGCGAGATGTTGCCGGTGAGTTTCCATGTCAGCTTGGCCTCGCCGCTCGAACCGAATTCATGTGCCACCTCGTGGCCGGGGCGTATGCCGTAGTCTTCCACATTCATGTCGGGGTTGATGCATGTCTTCATATTCCACGAGAAGGGCGAGACAGAGGCATCGAAATTGAATGTGCCTTTCTTATTGGTGTGGGTATAGGTCATACCGATACCCATGTTCAGTTCGGCAGGTGACAGGAATGCGGCTCGCAGGGTGGGGGAGTTGACCTCGTAGTTCTTGAAAAACTGTGTCTTGAACATGGCGTTGACCGTATACCACCATTTGTTGTAGGCCTTGTAGCCGACTTTGCCGGTGAACTGAAACAGGTCTTCCGATATGTTGTAGTTGCGCAGCGAGTCTTCGGGAGTGCCGTGAATGGCCAGTTTGTAGCTCACCGATGCTTCGGCGAGCATCTTGGGGTGAAACTTCTGGTTGAGCTTGACATTGTAGATCAGATTGAGCAGCATTGTCAGGTTGTTGCTGCCACCCTGATACCAGTTGGGCGAGAGATATGCCTGGGAGAATTGCAGTCGTCCGTCAAAATCGTGAAGCCAGTGGCGTTTCTGCACATAAAGCGAAAACTCGGGGGCATTGGCATCGGGGAGGGTGGTGAAGATCGGATCTTCCTCAAATGTCAGTTTGGCTGTCGCCGGATCGACCACGGCGTGATACTTCTTGGGCGGCTCGGGAAGCAGGCTCTCGTTGTAACGTACAAGCTGCGGATTGGCGATCATGAAGCGGCGGCGCATCTGACGTGTGGCCACTATGTTGTATTCGGCATCGGTGAGCCAGTCGAAAGCTCCGTCACTGCACTTGCCCCCGTCGAATGGTGCAGGCCACGCCACCGTGATTGTGTCGGTGAGGTCGTAGCGGTCGAAAACTGCCGGGCGCAGGTCGGCGGCCGTGAACACATCGTGATGTCTTACCGGTATCAGGCATGAGTCCGTGCCGGCGCGCATGCTGTCGGCTTGCTCGCGCAGGTCGAGCAGATCGGCCATGAACGGATCGGTCAGATCCTGCGCTCCGCAATGAAAGAGGGCAGGTATCAGTAGTGTCAGTGTCAATATCGGGGCTATGATCGGCCGTAGGTTCATAGGTGTAGTGGGGGGATGTCGGGGGTGAGTGATGAATGTCTTGATCGCCGCCGGCGAAAATTATTGGCAAAATTAATGATTTTCTCATGAAATCGCATTATCTTTGACTTGTATGCCTCGACAACCAATCACTCTTCCACCGCGCTCAGGTGGACATGATGCTCCGGTGCTCTCCGGAGCCACACGCCGCATCACTGTGATCGGTGCCAACGGTGCCGGAAAATCGCGTTTTGCGGCTCGCCTCGTCGCCGATCTGGGCGACAGGGCTGTCAATGTGTCGGCACTCTCTGCCATATACGATTCGCGTGGCGGTGTTTCAGATGGCACCGCATCAGGCATCGACGCCCTTTTCGCGCGTCTGACCGAGCGGTCGCCGTTGGTCAGACGCGACCTGCCCACGCGTTTCGAGCGTCTTGTGGCTCTGCTCATCGACGAGGAGATGGCCTCGCTGTTCGCGTCGAAATATGGCGTGGGCATGGCGGTGGCGCGTCCCACCGGTCTTGAGCGTCTTGTCAAGGAGTGGGAGAGCGTGTTCCCCGACAATCGTATTCTTCTCGAAAGCGGTCAGCTGCGTTTTGCCCGGGTCGACGATGACGGGAACGACCGCTATGCCCCTGCCCGTCTGAGCGACGGAGAGAAGGCTGTCATCTATTATCTCGGGGTGGCTCTGCTCGCTCCTGAAGGGACGGTGATGGTGGTCGACCATCCGTCGATGTTTCTCAATCGTGCCATGGTAGGCAAGGTGTGGGATATGGTCGAGTCGCTACGCCCCGATCTTGTTATGGTGTATGTGACACACAATCTCGACTTCATGACCTCGCGGGCGCGCCGGGGCGATGCCGTCACCGTGTGGGTGAAGCGCTACGATGCATCCGACCGGCAGTGGGATTACGAGTTGCTCCCTCCGGGCGGAGATGTGTCCGAGGAAGTCTATCAGACCGTGATCGGTGCGCGTAAGCCGGTGCTGTTCATCGAGGGCGATGGCGTCAACTCGATCGATGCCAAGCTCTATCCGCTCGTGTTCCGCGAATACACGGTCAAGTCGCTCGGCAGTTGCAACAAGGTGATCGAGTCGGTGCGCACGTTCAACGATCTGACGGCGCTTCACTCGATGGCATCGATAGGCATCGTTGACCGCGACCGGCGCAATGAGCACGAGGTGGCCTATCTGCGCCGCAGGGGCATAATGGTTCCAGATGTGGCTGAGATCGAGAATATCCTCATGCTCGAGGATGTGGTGCGTGCCGTGGCGTCGCACTACGGTCGCGACGATGAAAAGGCTTTCGCACGTGTGCGGCGCAATATATTGAAAATGTTCTCGACCGAGCTCGAACAGCAGGCGCTGCTTCACACCCGCCACCGTGTGAAGGTCGATGTGGAGCATTGCATCGATCGCAAATTCTCAGACATCACGCGACTTGAGCGACATTTGTCGGCACTGGTGCGTCAGGTCAACCCCCGCGAGTTCTACAACCGCATGTGCCGCGACTTCCGCCGTATGGTGGATGACGGTGACTATGCCGGTGTGCTGAGGGTCTACAACCGCAAGTCGATGCTGTCTGAGAGCAATGTGGCCGGATTGTGCGGTGTGCCAAAGCCCGACAAAGAGACTTATATACGTGCCATTCTCAAGATTTTGCGCCGTGGTGGTCCCGATGCCGCGCGCATCACTGCGGCTATAAAGAAATGTTTCGGAATCAATGGAAAACAAAAAGATAAAGTGCTGGATTGAGGCCATGCGGTTGCGCACCCTTCCCGTGTCGGTGGCGGGTGTGCTTGTGGCATGGTCGTTTGCCATCATGACCGATCTCATGCGCTGGGCGCCGGCGTTGCTGTGCCTGCTGTTTGCCGTGCTGGCGCAGATAGCGTCGAACTTCGCCAATGAATACTACGACTTCCGCGACGGTCTCGACAAGCCCGGGCGTGAAGGCCCCCGGCGCGGTGTCACTGAGGGCGATATCACGCCCCGGTCAATGCTCGTGGCCACTTTCGCCACCCTCGGTGCGGCCTGCTGTGTGGGTCTTTCGCTCGTCATATGGGGCGGTTGGTGGCTGATCGTGGCCGGAATCGTCATCGCTCTGGGTGTAGTGGCCTATAGTGCGGGGCCGTGGCCTCTGTCGCGCCACGGATTGGGCGAAGTGGCCGTAGTGTTCTTTTTCGGCATCATACCGGTGTGTCTCGGATTTTATGTCATCACAGGCATCCGGTGGCTCGACGAGGTGGGGCTTGCATCGGTGGCGACCGGCCTGATGGGAGCCAATGTGCTTATCGTCAACAACTATCGCGATCGCGATGCAGATGCCCTGGTGGGTAAGCGCACTATGGCCGTGAGGTTTGGACTCCCTGCCATGGCGGCGCTCTATCTAATCAACGGCTATATGGCTGTGGCATTGGGTGTGACAGTGTGGGCGGCGCTTCCCGCGCCGGTTTGGATCATCCCTGCGGTCTATCTTGTGCTGCACACTGTCGTCTACTGGCGCATATCCGTGCGCCGGGGGCGTGCGCTCAATCCCTATCTCGGCATCACCGCAATGCTTATGCTCGGCTATGCGGTGGCGCTCCTTGCAGTGGCGTTGTGCCGCTGAGCATTTCCCTCCTGCGGTAATTGCAGAAGCCGCGCCCGGTCTGTTTATGACCGATGGCGCGGCTTCGCGTGTATCTATCGTGTTACGGACGGTGTCAGTCTTTCATGTTGTGGAACACGTTCTGCACATCGTCGTCGTCCTCGAACTTCTCAAGAAGTTTCTCGATCACGACGCGTTGCTCGTCGGTCACTTCCTTGAGGTCGTTGGGGATGCGCTCAAATTCAGCGCTGATGATCTCAAATCCGTTTTCCTCGAGATATTTCTGTATGTTGTTGAATTCGGCATATGCACCGTAGATGTCGATTTCATTCTCGTCGGCCTCGATCTCATCCACACCATAGTCGATCAGCTCAAGCTCGAGCTCCTCAAGCTCCACACCTTCCTTGGGTTTTACCTTGAAGACGCTCTTGTGGTCGAAGAGGAACGACAGTGATCCTTGTGTGCCCAGTGTGCCTCCGTGTTTGGTGAAGTAAGAGCGCACGTTGGCCACGGTGCGGGTGTTGTTGTCGGTGGCTGCCTCGACTACGATCGCGATGCCGTGGGGGCCGTATCCTTCGTATACGATTTCCTTGTAGTCGCTCGAGTCTTTGTCGGTGGCTTTCTTTATGGCGCGTTCAACGGTGTCCTTGGGCATGTTGGCGGCCTTGGCGTTCTGCATCAGCACGCGCAGACGCGGGTTCACGTCGGGATCAGGTCCTCCGGCCTTGGCGGCTATGGTGATTTCCTTGCCAATGCGCGTGAATGTGCGCGACATGTTGCCCCAGCGTTTGAGCTTGCGGGCTTTTCGGTATTCAAATGCTCTTCCCATTGTGAGTATTGGTATGTGTTGTGTGGTTGTGTTATCGTAGTTCGGCGCCGAGCTGCTGCTTTAGCGAGGCTATGATCTTGTTCATCACCCCTTCGATCTGTTTGTCCTGAAGGGTCTTCTCGTCATCCTGCAATGTCATGGTGATGGCGTAGCTCTTTTTGCCTGCGGGCAGCTTGTCGCCATCGTAGACGTCAAACAGCTCGATCGTGCGGAGCATCTTGCCTCCTGCGCGGCGCACCGTCTCCTCGACGCGTGCCATGGTCACGCCGGTGTCGATCAGCAGTGCCAGATCGCGTTTGACTGGCAGCGTCTTTGGCAGTGGCTTGTAGGTCACCTCGCGCTTGAGCGACAGCTCCACAAGGTCGCGCCACATCAGTTCGGCAAACATCACCGGTTGCTTCACTCCTGTGGCTTTGAGGGCTTCGGATGCCACGATGCCGAGAGTGCCCAGATGCTTGCCGCTGCGGGTGGCGACGTCGAGGCTTGCCGACAGCAGCGGATGCTGCGCGGCTTTCCATGTCAGTTCGCGTTCGCTCAGCCCCAGACGCGTGAGGATATTGGTCACGGCCGCGCGCAGGTCGTAGAATGTCGCTTCTTCGGCCTGACGGACCCAGTTGCCGGGGCGCAGTGCTCCGGTGAGCCACAGTGCCAGACGTGCGCTCTCGCTGTAGGGTGCCAGGGGTGACTCGGCTGTCTCCTGCAGCGCCGGATTGCGGAAATAGACATTGCCGAGCTCATAAAGCGCCAGATTGTCGAGTTTACGGTTTACGTTGTGGGCTATTGTCTCCAATCCGCCGTAGAGCAGTGTCTGGCGCATCACGCACAGGTCGTTGCTCAGCGGGTTGAGCAGTCTGACGCAGTTTTCGGCCGGATACTGCGCGTTGTCGGTGTAATAGCTCTCGGCTGTGAGCGAGTTGTTGAGTATCTCGTTGAATCCATTGGCTGTGAGTTGCTCGCTGATGATGCGGCGCAGAGCCACGTCATCGTCTGTGAACGTACGGAACGACAGGCATGCGTTCAGGCGGTCGGTCAGCTCGATGTTGTTGTAGCCGTAGATGCGCAGTATCTCCTCGATCACGTCGCAGTCGCGGCGCACATCGATGCGGTAGGTCGGCACAGCCAGCAGCAGTTCGCCGTCAGTGCGGCGTTCCTTGATGTCGATTTCAAGCAGACGCAGTATGTTGTCGACTGTGTCCTCCGGAATATCTTTGCCGATCAGTGAGTTGACTCGCGAGTAGGTGAGGCTCACGGGGTAAGGCTCCACAATGTCGGGATAGATGTCGGTGACAGGGCCGCAGATTTCTCCGCCGGCAAGCTCCTTGACCATCAGGGCGGCGAGCTTGAGCACATACATGCATATGTTGGGATCGGTTCCGCGCTCGTAGCGGAACGACGCGTCGGTGTTGAGTCCGTGGCGGCGTGCTGTCTTGCGCACGCTTGTGGGGTTGAAGCACGCGCTTTCGATGAATATGTCGGTGGTGGTGTCGGTCACTCCCGAGTCGAGTCCGCCGAACACTCCGGCTATACACATCGGCTCTTTGGCATTGCATATCATCAGGTCGCGCGAGTCGAGCTTGCGTTCCACTCCGTCGAGAGTGGTGAACTGCGTGCCGTCGGCACATGTCCGCACTACGATCTCACCGCCATCCACTTTTGCCAGATCGAAGCAGTGGAGCGGCTGCCCCATGGAATGAAGCAGATAGTTGGTGATGTCGACAATGTTGTTGATCGGCCGCAGTCCGATGGCGTTCAGACGGTTGCGCAGCCATTCGGGGCTCTCGGCAACTTTCACGCCGCGCATGGTCACGCCTGCATAGCGGGTGCATGCCTCTGTGGCCTCAACTTTCACAGCTATGCCTCCGTCGGGGCGGTCGATGGCGAATGCGTCGACCGACGGACGGCGCAGCTCCGAGGCAGTGGCGTGTGTGGCGAGCCAGGCGCTCAGGTCGCGTGCCACGCCATAGTGGCTTGCGGCGTCGATGCGGTTGGGGGTCAGATCAACCTCGAGCACATAGTCCGACGTCAGTCCGTAGTATTCGGCCGCCGGTGTGCCCGGGGCGGCAGCTCCGTCGGCGAGCACGATGATGCCGTCGTGCGATGAGCCTGTGCCTATCTCGTCTTCGGCGCATATCATGCCGAACGATTCAACGCCGCGTATCTTCGATTTCTTGATCTGAAACTCTTTGTCGCCGTCGTAGAGCGTGGTGCCGACGGTGGCTACCACCACTGTCTGTCCGGCCGCCACGTTGGGGGCGCCGCATACGATCTGCACCGGCGTGTCGCCGCCGAGATCGACGGTGGTGATGTGGAGGTGGTCGCTGTCGGGGTGGTCAACGCATGTCAGCACTTTGCCGATCACCAGACCGCGGAGGCCGCCGCGGATCGATTCAATTTCCTCGATGCTCCCCGTTTCCAGTCCTGTCGATGTGAGGGCTGCCGCGAGATCTTCGGGTGAGAGGTTGAAGTCGATGTATTCTTTAAGCCAGTTGTATGAGATGTTCATAATCAAGACAAATTACCTGCAAATTTACTGATTTTTTCATTAACGGCGGCCACACCGATGCAAAATCCGCGATGGGAGTGTTCCCACCGCGGATTATGTCTGTGTCAGTTATGTCGCCTGATGCTTATTTCACGGCCACGCGCTCAGCCTTGTCGCCGGTGCGCTTCACGTAGATGCCGGGGGTGAGGGCGTCGGGGTTGACGGGACGTCCCTGCAGGTCAAACCATTCGGCTTCGCTGTTGCTTTCAGTGCTGATGGTGTCGATGCCCGATGACATGATCTCATATTCGGCTGTGGCGATCTCGCTGGGATTGTATCCGGTCTTGTAGGCGATAGCCTTTACTGTGGTGTCCTCCGTGATGGTGAACGGGTCGGTGTAGACCGTCGACGATGCGTCGGGCTCTGTGCCGTCGAGGGTGTAGCGTATCTCGGCGTCCTCGGCTGCGGTGATGCTCACCTCAATCGGATGGGTGTATTTGCCGGCTTTAGGGGTGAACACGGGGGTGTCGGTGGCCACGATGGTCTTCACCAGCGGCTCGGTGTCGTTTGCATTGCAGATATAGTTGGCGGTGGGCTGGTGACGATCCTGCGGCATGTTGACGAATGCTACGACACGGGTGCTTGCCGCGTTCCATGTGTTGGGGATCGTCACTGTGTAGGTGTTGGTGCTGCGGTTGTCGGTCCATGTGATTTCATCGCCGAGGATGTCGGTGAGGCTCTGACGATACACATTGTTGTGGCGCTTCACATTGGGTGCGCCTGCCTGACCCCGTTGTGCCTCCACGCCGTTCTCGACCAGCTGCACTGTCAGGAGCGCGTTCTCGGGAAGATCCTCGTTGCGCTCCAGATCGACCGTCACAGTCAGTTCGCGGGTGTCCTCGTTGTAATCCTTGCCGATGGTGATGCCCACGTTTGCCGGAACGCTAAGAGAATTCTCGATATAGGGAAACAACATGTTTGATCCCTGCATGGCATTCATGTAACCTATGCCTACAGCAAGTCCGCCATTTTCATGCACTGAGCGGTCGATCATTGCGTAGGGAGCGCCGTTGATGCCGAAATAGAGCATTTGGTTGCTGTCGTCGACGGTCAGCTCGTCGGTGTAGTATCCTACGTGGTGAGCCACCCACACAAAGTCGTAGTCGCGGCTCAGCTGTGTGAGTACATTGTTTCCCTTTGGGCAGTTCGGGCATTGCATGGTGGTGAAATGCTCGACGAGCACCTTGCGGGCGTAGGTTTCAGCCTGAGCCGTCAGGCCTGAGCACATGACGAGTGCTGCGGCCGATATTATGAGTGATTTTTTCATGATTGTGTGATAATGATGTTTGATGACTGCAAAGTTAAGCTAAATTGGCCATTATGGTTGCGATCATTCACTGCTTTTAAGTATATTTAATTAAAATCTTTGCTCCGCATGGCCATTATCCGGCGATCTGTATGTACACGCAATACCACAGCCCGTCCTTGCGTATGAATCCCACCGTGGCCGAGTGTCCGAAGTCGCCGTTGTCGAAGCTTGCATAATAGCCTACGCGGTCTGCGCCGACGATGTAGAATGTGTTGAACGTCGATGCATTGGCGCGGTTGGTGTTGCGCTTGGGCTTCATAGGCAGTGCACCGTAGTCGCCGAGCATACCGAGGTTTGACTTGAGCAGGTCGTAGATCTCGTCATCGCTCCAGTCGTCGGCAAATGGCGATGCCCATGTGACCTTCAGGCGCGACAGGCGGAATGAAGCGTCGGCATTCCACTGTTTCATGAACTCGGTGAATGGCTCGTCGCCCTGATTGCAGGGCGAGTCGGGGTTGTTCACGATGGATGTCTGCGCCGCCAGATATTTGTCGGGGCGCTGATCCATGAATATGTCGACGGCCGAGGCGGTCAGTGACGACACCATTGCTATGAGCAGCAGTGTGAGCGTGCGGATGGTTTTTTCCATGGTGTGAGGCGGTTGGTGAGTGATGTATGTGAATGTGACACGCCCCGGTGCTGCGTTGTGCGTAGCGCCGGGGCGTGTGAGAGTTATGGTCTTGTAAAGGGAAATTACTTGTTCTTCTCTACCATTACGGCGATGAGGTCGAGCACCTTGTTGGAGTAGCCGATCTCGTTGTCGTACCAGCTGATCACCTTCACGAACTTGTCGGTCAGGTACACTCCGGCGTTGGCGTCGAAGATGGAGGTGCGGGTGTCGCCGAGGAAGTCGCTCGACACGACAGCGTCCTCAGTGTAACCGAGCACACCCTTGAGCTCGCCTTCGGCTGCTTCCTTCATGGCTGCGCAGATCTCTTCTTTTGTAGCGGGCTTAGCCAGGTTGCAGGTAAGGTCTACTACAGATACGTCGAGGGTGGGCACGCGCATCGAGATGCCGGTGAGTTTGCCATTGAGCTCGGGGATCACTTTGCCTACGGCCTTGGCTGCGCCTGTGGTCGAGGGGATGATGTTGCCGGCTGCGGCACGGCCTCCGCGCCAGTCCTTCATCGAGGGGCCGTCGACGGTCTTCTGTGTGGCTGTGGTCGAGTGTACGGTGGTCATGAGGCCTTCGACGATGCCGAACTTCTCATTGAGCACCTTGGCGATCGGGGCAAGGCAGTTGGTGGTGCAAGATGCGTTGGACACGAACTGTGTGCCTTTGACATATGTGTGGGCGTTGACGCCTACGACAAACATGGGGGTGTCGTCCTTCGAGGGGGCTGACATCACCACATATTTAGCTCCGGCATCGATGTGTGCCTGAGATTTTTCTTTTGAGAGGAACAGACCGGTTGACTCCACTACATATTCAGCGCCTACCGCACCCCAGCCGATCTCGGCGGGATTCTTGCATGCGGTCACACGGATGTGCTTGCCGTTGACGATGAGCTCGCTCTTTTCGAGATCATAGTCGACGGTGCCGTCGAAGCGGCCGTGCATTGTGTCATATTTGAGCATGTAGGCCATGTAGTCCACGGGAAGCAGGTCGTTGATGGCAACTACTTCAACATCATCTCGCTTGGTCGAGGCACGGAACACGAAGCGTCCGATGCGTCCAAAACCATTGATACCAATCTTAGTCATAGTCTGAGGTTGTGTAATAATTAAGTTATAAAGATTGTACCTGAAAACTTGTCGTCGCGACCCTTCGATGGGTCGTGCGATATTATTTGGTGGTACAAAATTACAAAGTTTTTCTGAAAGTCGTATACAAACAACATAAAACGGCCATGTTTTTCATTTCACTTTTACGTTTTTTATGGCCGTATGGGTGACTTTTTTAATATAGTTTAACTAATCAGTTCGCATTTAAGTAGCTGTTCAGATTAAATGAATACAAAATGCTTAGGGATTTTTGAGAGATTTTCATTGCTTGAAGAGGGCGCGATGCTGGCATCGCAACCGATGAATGTAAGGTAAATATCCAAAAATATCAAGCAGATTGTGTTCAAGCTTTCTTCCAGCACAAATAGTCATTAATTAAAAAATATAATAGCGTTTTAATCCGAATAGCTACTTATGGCAGAAATGTTGCGTTTGCCTTGTGATTTTTTTGTGTAAAAAAATATGCCGCAGACCGTGTGATGGTCTGCGGCATCATGTGGTGTCCGGCCTATGGTCGGCTTGTGATCGTTACTTCAGCAGTTCTTTGGTGACCTGTGTGCCCTGACGGCGGATGAAGATACCACCCGAGGGGTTGTCAACGCGTACGCCCTGCAGGGTGTACCATTCGACGGGTGCGTTGTTGTCGTCAGCGTTCTCGATGTTCTCGATGCCGACCTGCTGTCCGCCCTTGCCTACGCGGAATGTGATCTGACCCCACTCGTTGCGGTGTATGCGTGTGATGGGCAGCTGCATGTCATAGCCGCTCCAGCTCTGGAACGAGGGGTTGGTCTGGAATGTGAATTCGGTGTACTCGGTGCCGCGGCGTCCGGGCCATGCGTCGCCCTTGCGGCTCGATGTGCCGTGGCGTCCGTCAGCCTCGATCAGGTCGATGTACTGGTGTCCGGTGTAGTTGTTGGGGGTGTTCCTTTTCCAGATCGACTCGTTGTAGTCGATGTGCCATACGAGCATGCCGTCGCCGGGCAGATACTCGTCCCACTTGGTGGCGCGGTTGCGAGCCTCGAACATATAGAATTCGTTCTCTTTGTCGGTCTTGATGTAGATAGCCTCACCATGGGGGTTGAGGGTCACTTCACAGTCGCTGTCGACAATGAACGGATCGATCCATCCGAGCGAATAGGCCTCGAATACCGAGTGGAGCGGGGGAGTGAGGCCGTCGTTGTTGTAGGGGCCGGTGTCCATCACCGACCATTCGCCGGGTGTGTAGATGATCTGGGTGCTGTAGGCTGTGTCGTAGAGGTCGGTCAGGCCGAGGATGTGGCTGAACTCGTGCACGATCGTGCCGATGCCCATCGGGCGGTCTAATTTTAGCTTGTCATCTTTGACCCACTCGTTGATGCAGTTGTAGCGGTCGGCTCTCACATCGTCGATGATCAGCTCAACGCCCGCTCCGCTGATATATCCGGCATGAGGCCACACACAATCCTCGCTGCCGCCTGAGGCTTCGCCTTGACCGGCATAGATCACGGTGATGTTGTCGATATATCCGTCCTTGTCGGTGTCATAGACCGAGAAATCAGCATCGGTATACTGCTCCGCTACCATCTGCATGCCTTCGGCAGCCATGATGGCCGGGCGTGCGTCGCCTTGTCCGCCATTGGGGTTGGCGCCATAGAACGCGCGGTTCTGGCTCAGACGTACGGGGCCGTAGACGTCAAACTCAGGCTCGTATTTGCCTTTCGAGCTGTCATAGAAGAAGTCGCGCGCACTGCCTGTAGCACCATAGTCCGAGAAGCCTTTCTCATTGAACTGGCGGTTGTAGAAGTCGTGGGCGTCTTCGACAGTGAAAGGCACGTCCTTATATTCCACGAGGATCACGATGGCTTTCTGCTTACCGAGGGTGGGCACGCCGGTTGTCGACATGAAATTGCCGTTGACCGGGTGATCGCCGTTGGCGCGGCTGTCGGGCACAGCCACCTTGGGCATGCGGGCTGCCTTGTTGGCCTCGCGCTGCATGCCGAAGAAGCGCAGGGCGCGCTCGGTGTCGGCGTTGTCGGGCTGTGTGGCCTCGGCGCTGCGCGATGCTGTGGCGCTGAAGGGAATGCCTGTGCTGACAAACGGCGTGTTCTCGTCGCCTGCCTTGGCATAATAGAACTGGCCGTCGACTTTCACCAGCGGCTTGTAGTCGTCGGTCGTGTAGTAGAAGCCGTATTCGTCGCCTACTTTACGCACTTCCACCTGGGTGCCGTCTTTCTGGGTGACCTTGATCAGCCCGGGATAGGCCGGTACGGCCTGCATTGCAGCGGGGACGAGAAGAGCGGCCGCTGCTGCTAATGTAGTAAGATGAAATTTCTTCATTGTTGCTGTCAACGATGAGGTGAGTATGATTGATTTTTTTCCTGTCAATATAAAAATGATCGTATTACCGCATAGATGTTAGCGCGGACTACAGATTTTACGCAAAGTTAGGCATAAATCTGCTAATTGCAGTCTATCCCCATGCGTTTTTGTAGGTTTTAGTATTATTTAACCCTCGTCAGCGTCAATCTTGTGGCGACACATCTTCCCACACATACAGGCGGTCGGACGGACGTATCTTGGCGGGCACTTTCACTGAGAAGCTTTCGCCTTTCACTGTGCGCTCGACCGGCTGTAGCCCTACGCGTATCTCTTCAACCTTGAAAATGAGCGCTCCGGTGACCGGGCCGGTCACCACCACTTCGTCGCCTGTGTGCAGTTCGCCGCTTTCCATCAGAAACTCTCCCACACCGAGTTTCGGGAACCAGCGCACGCCTTTGGCGGCGTAACGCTTGGTGCGTGTGGCGCTCGACCCATATTTCATGCTCCACTCGCCAAGCCGCTGGCCGAGATAGTAGCCGTCCCAGAAACCCCGGTTGAACACTTTCGACAGCTCGGTGTCCCAGCGGGCGACGCTTTCCTCTGAGTATGTGCCGTCGCATATCGAGGCGAGCGCCTGCGAATAGCATTCGACAGCCGTACGCACATATTCGGCGCCGCGTGCGCGTCCTTCGATCTTGAACACTGTCACTCCCGCATCGATCATCTTGTTGAGGAAGTGGATTGTCTTCAGGTCTTTGGGCGACATTATATACTGGTTGTCAATGTCGAGCTCGTCGCCTGTCTCGCGGTCGCGCACGGTGTAGGATCGGCGGCATATCTGGGTGCAGCTGCCACGGTTGGCGCTCGAGTTCAGCTCATGGAGGCTCAGATAGCATTTGCCCGACACGGCCATGCAGAGCGCGCCGTGGCAGAACATCTCGAGGCGCACCAGTTCGCCGCGCGGGCCGCGTATCTGCTGCTCGGCTATGGCGCGGTGGATGGCGGCAACCTGTTCGAGCGACAGCTCGCGGGCAAGCACCATCACATCGGCCCATTGCGAGTAGAATCTCACAGCCTCGATGTTGGTGATGTTGACCTGTGTGGATATGTGCACCTCCACGCCCACGCTGCGGGCATATGTGATCGCGGCCATGTCGGCGGCAATGATGGCGGTGATGCCGGCCTGACGGGCGGCGTCGATCACCTCGTGGCAGCGCTCAAGCTCGTTGTCGTAGATGACGGTGTTGACAGTCAGATAGGTGCGCACGCCGCGTGAATTGCATTCGGCTGCTATGTCGCGCAGGTCGTCGAGGGTGAAGTTGACGCTTGAGCGGGCGCGCATGTTGAGTCCCTCCACGCCGAAATACACGGCGTCGGCTCCGGCGTCGAGGGCGGCGTGGAGCGATTCGCGGCTCCCGACGGGAGCCATCAGTTCAAAATCTTTGCGGTTCATTCGGTTTCGTCGGGATGTTTGCGGTAATATTCCTCCAGCATGTGATGGATATTGAAGTAAAAGCCGCCGAGGCGGCGTCCGGAGGCATCGGTGACGGTGATATATTCGTAGTATGGATCGTAGAACACGTGGTCGTCGACAAAATAGTTCATCATGTTGAGCAGCACATACTCGTGCTGCGGGTCGATGACATACCATGCGTGATCCTCATCCTCGCCCGTGCCGGTCGACACGATCGCCATCAGCAGATAGTTGAGCTTATATTGCCATATCTTGGCCAGATTTGTCTGTCCCTTTTCGCGCAGGGCATTGGTCATCATCATCATCTGCCTCAGGTCGAATGGATTGTCGTCGAGTGCCCGCCGGGCATTGGCTATGATGCTGTCGCACATCTCGCGCGATGGCTTGCCTGTGGGGTTGTAGGTCAGCGGATGGTCGCCGCTGCGGTAGGGCGAGTAATCTTCCTGAAATGTGTAGCCGAGATACAGACGGCGGAATTTGTCGAGCTTCATCACGGTGTCGTTGCGCTCGAATTCTTCCATCAGACGCGGGTAGTAGTAGGGCGACGTCCGGTCGTGTGTCTCGCGTCTGATCTGCTCCATGTCGGGCTTCTCGCGTTTTAGCTCGGGCAATATGCCTCCCTGCGCCATGGCGGCGATGGAGATGAGGGCTATCGCGATCGAGGTGAGTATGCGTCGTGTCGTCATCGTCATCAGAGTGTGTTGAGGATGATATTGAGCGCCTCGCTTACGGTGATCGCCGACATCGAGATCGTCACCACGGCCGGCAGACCTTTGGCACACAGGTATTGCACGAATTCGGGCGATGGAAACCGCAGCCCGCGTCCCTGAGGTGTGAAGCAATAGGCCACGCCGCCGAGCATTGCGCCCAATGCGGCTCCGGCCACCATCCAGGGACGTGAGATCAGATAGCCGATGAATATGCCTGCCAGCGCACCCCCGGCTATATATCCCGTGCCGCGCCGGCTTTTGGCGACAGCCTCGGGCAGTATCTTGTTGAGTGCCATGGCGAGGATGGCGGTCACGCTCCACATGATTAGCGTGGTGGTGCCTGCCGGGGTGGGCAGCGCGAACCATGCCAGCAGCATCGCAGCCATGGCCGGAGCGGCGCTCCAGCGCCATGGCACGAAGCATAGCGCTATGGCCACGATGGCCAGCAGTATGGCGAGTGAAAGAAGTATTGTCATGATCTGTTCATTTTCGGTTTGTTGTGAAACTCCTTTTGCTTATCTGAAGAACGCCGGGGAGTGGTGTCATGTTGCGGTCGGAGAGTCCTTTTTGTTCTCGGGATATGATATGCGCGAGTGATACATGGTGCGAAGGCGTGATGCAAACACTTCCTTGATCGTCTTCACGTCGCGGAATGAAAGCTCCGAGTCGTTGTGCAGCCCCTCGCTCACCTGGGCGTCTACGATGCGGTTGACCAAAGCCGATATCGCTTCGGGAGAGTGCTCGGTGAGCGACCGCGACGCCGCTTCGACGGCATCGGCCATCATCAATATCGAGGTCTCGCGGCTGCGGGGATTCGGCCCGGGATAAGTGAACGGCGCAGGGTCGACATCCTCGTCGGGGTGGGCGTTGCAGTAGGTGTTGTAGAAGTATTTTGCTTTGCCACGGCCGTGGTGTTCGGATATGAAATCGCGAATGGTTGCCGGCAGCTTGGCTTTGTCGGCCATCTTGAGCCCCTCGGTGATGTGTCCGATCACTATGCGGGCGCTCTGCAGCGGGTCGAGGGCGTCGTGGGGATTGACACCGTGCTGGTTTTCGGTGTAGAATGCCGGATTCCGGGTCTTGCCGATGTCGTGGTAGAGCGCTCCTGCTCTGACCAGCTGCACATTGGCGCCTATGCGCGATGCCGCGGCCGACGCCAGATTGCTCACCGACATGGAGTGCTGGAACGTGCCGGGACATTCCTCCGACAGCTCTCGGAGCAACTGATTGTTGATGTCGCATAGCTCAACGAGGGTCACACGCGAGGTGAAACCAAACAGCTTCTCGAAGATAAAGAGCAATATGTAGGCAAACGAGACAAGAACGGCGTTGATGCCGAAATATCCGAACATGCGGCTCGACAGTTGATCAATCGATCCGTTCTGCATCACTTCGATGGCAATGTATGCCAGGCAATAGGCTATGAAGACCAGCACGGCTGTGCGTATCAGCTGCGAGCGTTTCGACAGATCTTTGATCGAGTCGATGGCGACAGTGCCGGCAATGAACTGCATGAAAATGAACTCGAGCGGGAAGACGGCGATGGCCGCAGCCACAAGCACCTGTATCAGGTGAAGGAAAAATGCCGTCCGCGAATCGAGGAAGATCACCGTCATTATCGGCACCATCGTGAACGGCACGATATAGAGTCCCGAGGTGAATGCCGTTGCCATTGTGTAGGCGAAGAATGTGAAGCCTACGAGCAGCAGCATCAGGAATGCGAGGATTTTGTGATTGTCGAAATAGGCCGGACGGAACACCGCGAGGTAGAGATACAGCACCCCGAGCGACAGCAGCAGATAGAGTGCCTGTCCCGCTACGGGATAGTAGTGGTCGCTCACAGAGCCTGCTCCGCGCTCATCGGCAAGCTCTTCGTAGGTCTGTAGCACCATTGCCAGCTGGGGAGTGACGATGTCGCCCTTGTCGATCACACGCTCGCCCTGCTGTATCACGCCAATGGGCGCCATGGCTTTCTGGTAGATCTCGTTGAGCAACCGGCCGGTCTCTGCCGAGTCGATGGTGATGTTGGGCTGAAGCACCTCATGGGGTCGGGTCTTGGCGAGGGCGGCGCGCATGCGCGGGTCGTTGAACACCGAGTCGAGACGGGTGTAGGCCTGACGTGCCGACAGAAAGTCGGCGGTTGGTGTCGACATTGCCACGTTGTCGTGGATAAACCTCACGGCGGGCAGACGTCCGGCATGGATGTCGGCATAGGTCTCGCGCGACACCACGCCGTTGTCGTAGATTTTCTTCACCTCCGAGAGCAACCGATTGCGCTCGTTCTGTGTCAGATCAAGTCCGGCCGTCGATGATAGGCGCCGGGCGTAGTCTGCCACCATGGTGCGCTCGATGGTTAGGTCGCGCTTGTAGACCGGCTCAAACACACGGTCGATGCTGTCGCGCACGGCCTTGGCGCTCACCGAGTCGAGCTTCACGGGGATGTCGAACGGTGCGGTCAGCAGCGAGTAGGTCCACGGGCGGTTCATCTCATAGGTGTAGTGGTTCTCCGATTCTTTCGGAAGAAACAGTAGCAGGAGCACCATCGCGGCCAGAAACAGTCCGCTCTTGAAGATGATGCTGTTGCGGCGTGAGATCTTTTCGTCTGTCATAGTGGTCGGTATGTCATGATACACGTGTGGCGCGCTGCACGCCGTTTAGACGCCTTATCTTGGCGCAAAGCTGCTCTACGACTGCCGTATCGGCCACGAGCACTTTGAGGTCGGCGGTGAACACTTCGTTCTGGGCTGATATGTTCAGACCGCGTATGTCAATGTTGAGCTGTGTCGATATGGTGTGGATTAGCTCCTGGAGTATGCCGTGGCGGTCGATGCCCTCGACATGCACGAGCGCCGGGAATGTGGTGGTGTCCTTCACCTCCCAGCGGGTGGCTACGATGCGCGGGCCGAATCCTGCTTTGAGCATCTGCGCGCGCGGGCAGGTCAGGGCGTGCACCTCCACTTCGCCGTTGTCGTTGATATAGCCCATCACGTCGTCGCCCGGCAGCGGGTTGCAGCAGGGTGCCATTATGTAGTTGGCGTGTCCGCTGTCGTTGCGCAGCACATAGGTCTCTTTGGTGTTGATCTTGGGTCGCTGAGGCTGTGGTGTCTTTGACGCGGCGGCTGCCGGAAGCGCGTTTTTCTGTTTTTTGCGTTTGTCGCTGCCCAGATGGAAAAGTTTGCTCAGGAACGATTGCTTGGCACGTTCGCTCTTGTTGTCGAAGAAGTCGTCGAGCGACACTTCGTCGGTGGCGAGTTTCACAAACAGCTCTTCGCGCGAAGGTATGTGCAGCTGTCCGAGAATCTTGGTTAGGGTTTCGTTGACCTGCGGCACCCCTTTCGAGGCAAGGAAGTCGTTGAATATCTTCTGTCCTTTCTCGATCACCGGCTGCTGCATCTTGCGCAGAGCCTGGCGCAGCGATGTCTTGGCTTTGGCCGTGACCAGAAAAGATGCCCATTCGGCATGTGGATGCTGGCTCTGTGAGGTGAGCACTTCCACTTGGTCGCCGCTGTTGAGCTTGTGGCTCAGGGGCACGAGCTTGTGATTGACCTTGCCGGCGATGCACTTTGCGCCGATCTGAGAGTGCAGCTCGAATGCCACGTCGAGCACTGTCGCTCCCATGGGCAGTGTGATCAGTTCGCCTTTGGGGGTGAACACCACTATCTCCGACGAGAACAGGTTGAGTTTCAGGGTGTCGAGAAAATCGATGGCATTGGGATCGGGATCGTCGAGGATATCCTTGATGGTGCGCAGCCACACGTTAAGTTCGCTCTCCTCGTCGCTCTCGCCGATCTTGTATTTCCAGTGGGCGGCAAAGCCTTTCTCGGCGATCTCGTCCATGCGGCGCGAGCGTATCTGCACCTCCACCCAGTTTCCCGCAGGGCCCATCAGTGTGACATGCAGCGCCTGATAGCCGTTGGCCTTGGGTGTGGTGATCCAGTCGCGGGTGCGCTCGGGATGCGGGCGGTAGAGGTCGGTGATGGCCGAATATATCTTCCAGCACATCTGCTTTTCCTGTGCCTGATCATCGCAGTCGAAGATTATGCGCATGGCATAGAGGTCATACACCTCCTCAAACGGTATGTGCTTCGTCTCCATCTTGCGCCATATGGAGTATACGCTCTTCATGCGTGCCTTGGCTTCGAATGTCAGACCCATGTCGGTCAATATGCGGCGTATGGGTGCGGCGAAATCGTTGTACACCCTGTCGCGGCTCGCTTCCGATGCGGCAATGAGGTCAGAGATGCGTTCGTAGGCGGCCGGATGCTCATACTTGAAGCTCAGATCCTCAAGCTCTGTCTTGATGGCGAACAGGCCGAGGCGGTGAGCCAGTGGAGCGTAGATATAGAGGGTCTCGCCCGCGATCTTGTACTGTTTGTTGGGAGCCATCGACCCTAAGGTGCGCATGTTGTGAAGACGGTCGGCCATCTTGATCAGCACCACGCGGATGTCCTCGCTCATGGTCAGCAGCAGCTTGCGGAAATTCTCGGCCTGCAGCGACGCTTTGTCGCCGAAGATGCCGCCCGATATTTTTGTGAGACCGGCCACGAGCTGCGCTATTTTCTTGCCGAAATGACTCTCTATGTCGCCGACGGTATAGTCGGTGTCCTCAACCACATCGTGGAGCAGCGCCGCGCATATCGATGTCGAGCCGAGTCCGATTTCCTGACTGGCTATTTTGGCTACTGCTATAGGATGGAGTATGTATGGCTCGCCCGACCGGCGGCGTATGCCTTTGTGCGCCTCCTTGGCGAAGTTAAACGCACGTTCGACAATCTCGACTTTCTTGCGGTGGTTGCTCGCAAGATAGCCGTCGAGCACATCGCGGAATTCGGCTTCGATCAATGCGTCTTCCTCTGGCGTGGTGAACATGTGGGCTTTGGTGTCGGCAGCCTTGCCCTGAGCGTTTTTGTCGGTTGGTTTATCCATATCGGTGCAGTCTATGGCAGTAAACCACAAAAATAGCAAACACGCACCATTCTTCCAAAAAAATCTTTCCGCACAGATCTCGGTGGACTGTGACTGTCGGTCAGATCAGAGCCGCTACTTCCTTGAATGCGTAGGTCGAGGTGTGGCCGTCGCGGTGTGCGAGGGTGAGATGGCCCGTCAGAGCCACGTCGGCTATCCTCGCCTCGAATGGCTCGCCGCCTGGTTCGGCATAGAGATGGAATCCGTCGCGGCGCCACAGACGCTCCATATAGTGTGAATGGCATGCACGGCACATGGCAGCGTTGTCGATGACCCGCTGAGCGACCTTCCGCGAGATTTCGCCGACATCATGATCCTGTGATGTGAGCTGGTGTAGCGACACCGGATTGGGAGCGTCACTGAAAAACCGTTTCTGATTGATATTAAGCCCTATCCCGGCTATCGAGTGGCATATCTCGGTCGACGATATGCGGTTTTCGATCAGTATGCCGCATATCTTGCGGTCGCCCACATATATGTCGTTGGGCCATTTCACTTCGGCACGCATGCCGGAGGGGAGGTATGCGTCGAGTGTCTCGGCCACGGCGAGAGCCACAGCCTCGCTTATGGCGAACTGTTCACGCGGGGCGACTCCGTCTGGCCGTATGAGCACCGACATGGTCACATTCTCTCCCGGAGCGCTTTCCCACGTGTTTCCACGCTGTCCGCGGCCCGATGTCTGCGCCGTGCAGCTCACCACGGTGCCATGCGGTGCCCCTTCGGCCGCGAGCCGCGCAAGCTCGCTGTTGGTCGATGCCAGTTCAGAATAGTGATGGAAATGTATCATGGAATATGTTTGAGGCCATCAGCAACACGGCCACGCCGAGCAGCGCGGTGACCACGCGGGCGGCTTTGCGGGGCAGCATGCCGGGCAACGACTGGGGCGAGTTGAAGAACCATTCCGCCCCGGTGGCAGCCACTATCAGGCATAGCACGCCGGCCAATGCGAATATGGCCATCAGCAAACATTTGGCGGTGACCATCGCTACACGTCGTCAGGCTTGTTCGCCCGGACGGGCAATGAGCAGTTCACGGCTGCCGTCGGGCAGTTCTGTAAGCTTCACGCTGACTGTGTCGGCGGGCAATATCTCCTCGATCTTCTCCGGCCACTCGATCAGGCAGAGCGCTCCCGAGAAGAAATAGTCGTCAGCGCCGATCTCGAGAGCCTGCTCGTAGTTGTCGAGGCGATAGAGATCGAAATGATATATCAGCTCGGCAGTGGTGTCAGAGCGGTATTCGTTGACGATCGCGAATGTGGGCGAGGCCGTGGGGTCATCCTCCACACCGAGAGCCCGGCACAGTGCGTTGATGAATGTGGTTTTGCCCGCGCCCATCTCGCCATAGAAGGCATAGACGGTCTCGTCGCCCATCAGTTCGGTGAACTTGCGGGCTGCTTCGTCGATCTTGTCGAGTGAGGGTATGATTATCTTTTCCATTGCAGCATGTGTGTTGACAGATTATTTTGCCGACAGCGTGACCAGCGGTATCAGCATCTCTTCCATCGAGATGCCGCCGTGCTGGAATGTGCCGTCGTAATATTGCACATAGTGGTTGTAGTTGTTGGGATATGCGAAAAAGTCGCGACCGGTGGCGAAGATGTAGGTCGACGACACATTGGGCGACGGCAGGCCGAATCGTGCGGGTTGCTTGATTTCATATACCTGCCGGGGGTTGTAGCTCAGATTCTTGCCTACCTTGTAGCGCAGGTTGGTGTTGGTGTTCTTGTCGCCTATGACTTTCACCGGATTGTCCACGCGTATCGTGCCGTGGTCGGTGGTGAGGATCACGCGGTAGCCTTTCTGGGCTATGCGGCGGAACAGTTCGAGAGCCGACGAGTGGCGAAACCACGACTCGGTGAGCGAGCGGTAGGCTGCGTTGTTGCCTGCAAGCTCGCGTATCATGCGGCTCTCGGTGCGTGCATGGCTCAGCATGTCGACAAAGTTGAACACCACCACATTCAGGTCGTTGGTCTCGAGGTTGGCAAACTGCGACAGCAGCCGCTCTCCGGCTGAGTTGTCGTTGATCTTGTTGTAGCTGAACCGGCATTGGCGGCGGTGGCGCTCAAACTGTGTGGCTATCAGGGGCGACTCGTTGAGATTTTTGCCTTCTTCAGAATCTTCGTCAACCCACAGGTCGGGAAACATGCGCGAGATCTCCAGCGGCATCAGCCCTGAGAAGATGGCGTTGCGCGCATACTGCGTTGCGGTGGGCAATATGGAGCAATACAGTTCCTCGTCGAACGTGAAGTGCTCGCTAAGCATCGGTTTGATCACATTCCATTGGTCGAGACGGAAATTGTCGATCAATATGAAAAACACCTTCTCTCCCGCAGAAAGATGCGGGAACACACGCTTGCGGAATATCTCGGGGCTCATCAGCGGGCGTCCGTCGCAGTCGCTGTCCGACATCCACCGCTCGTAGTTTTTCTTGATAAACTTGCAGAATGTGGTGTTGGCCTCGGTTTTCTGCATGTCGAGCAACTGATCCATATTGGTGTCGGCCGAAGCGAGTTCCAGCTCCCAGAACACAAGTTTGCGATACAGCTCCATCCAGTCGTTGATGGTGTAGGAGTCATTGATGGCGGCCGTGATGCGCTGAAACTCCTGCTGATAGCCCGATGTCGTCTTTTGCGACACCAGCTCGGGCGAATGCAGGTTTTTCTTTATCGATAGAAGAATCTGGTTGGGGTTGACCGGCTTGATCAGATAGTCGGCGATCTTGTTGCCGACAGCCTGATCCATGATATTCTCCTCCTCGCTCTTGGTGATCATGATCACGGGGATGTGAGGCGCTGTCTCCTTTATGCGCTGCAGTGTCTCCAGTCCCGTGATGCCGGGCATATTCTCGTCGAGGATTATGAGGTCGAATGGCCGCGTCTCCACAAGATCGAGTGCATCGTGGCCGTTGTTGACGGTCACCACGTCATATCCTTTCTGTTTCAGAAACAATATATGGGGTTTGAGCAGGTCGATCTCATCGTCGGCCCATAATATGGTGTTGCTGGCCATGGCGTTGCGTTTATTGTCGTGTTGGTTAGTCAAGAAGCGGATCGTCGCCCTCCGATCCGGTTGGCACCTCTGTGCCTTGGGGTTTTGCGAGAGGCTGCGGCTGTGGCTGCGGCTGCGGTTGTGGCTCAGGCAAAATCTCCCGCTCTGTCTCTGCCTCCGGCTCAGCCTCTGGCTCGGGCGTGACTGTCACCGGTGCCGGTGGCGCGTCTGAACCGTCGATACTCTCGAGTTCGCGCATGATCTCTGCATCGGCGGGGGGCTGGGCATACATCTCTTCGGCCGACGGATACTCGTCAGGCGGCAGCACCTCCTCATGGGTCGCGCGCACCCACTCGTCGCCGCTCCACTCGAAATATTGCTCGAACGAAGCTCCATGCTGCAGCATCTGGTTGAAGTTGTCGACAGAGATCACTACCGGTCTAACGCCTTCGGGAAGCTTAAAGTTGGGATCGCTTTCGAGACGTGCCTTGTAGGCATTGACCTCGTCGCCATTGTCGAATCCGCTCACGGCCACGATGCCGAGCTGTCCGAACGTCATCATCTCGAGATCGAAATCACGCACCATGTAGGCCGAGAAATTGTGGCGTGCGACATCGTATAGCAGTGCGTTTGGCTCGATGGTGCCGGTCTCATACAGCAGCAGATACATCTGCGGCGAAGCCGGATCGGCCTTGAACTCCACCGCACCCTCTCCGGCACCGGTGGCAGTGCTGTCAGCCGTCAGACGTGTGTCCCACAGCATTCCGCGGGTGTTGCTTATGCCGCTGTGCAGCTTGCGGCCCTGAGCCATTCCCTTGAGATAGGCCGAGGCCATGGGAGTCATGTCGGTCTGGGGATATCGCTCAAGCATCTCCTTGAGCACGGCATTGAACTCATCGGGCTTGTTTTCCGTCACATAGGCCAATGCGTGGAGAAACATGAACTTCGGCATCAGCTTGCTCAACGGATAAGAGCGCATCATTTCAGCATAGGCCTCATGCACGTCGGCATTGCGGTTGGCAAGATAGTCCTCATAGGCACGGGCATACATTCCCTCCTGCCTGTCCTCCATCGTGCGCATATTCTCGAGATACGCCGGATCGCGCATGGCGATGCCATATTTCGAGTCGGGAAACTCAGTCAGTATCATCAGCCGCCATTTCTCGGCTTCGGCCGTACGGCCTGCCTGCATGTTCATCAGATATAGATTGTAATATGCGTCGAGACGGTAGATGTTGTCGGGATAGCGCGTCAGCAGGCGGTTGAACTCGCTTCCTGCCGCATCATAGTCGGCAAGCTTGTTCTTGAGTATCACGCCCATGTTGTAAAGGCCCTCCTGTATGATGTCGTTGGATGTCACCATTTCCTCCGGGGTCGACGGTATCTGCCGCAGGTAATATTCAGGGAAATGCGGGTCGTTCTCATGTTCGAGCTCTTCCTTGCTCTTTCCACCCCCTATGCTGTCGGTCTGTTCCGTGCCCGGTGTATCGTCATCATCTTCGTCATCCTCCTCCTTGAAGTCGGTGAACGCAAACGACGCCTTGTTGCGTCTGCGCCAGTCATTCTCGAGCTTGCGCGAGCCCCAGCGGCGCTGGAACTCGGTTTTGCCGGCATTGCGGGTGGCGGTGTTGTAGAAATACCATGAGTTGTCGGTGTTGAGCGTGAACGTGTTGGCCGCCGCAGCCGATCCGTTATCCTTGAGATTCGTGCCCATGGCGGCCTGTTCGGCCATGTATTGCTCGCGGCGAGCGGCCTCCTCCTCTTCTTTTTCCTTCTTTTTCAGCTCGGTGATGATCTTCTCCACCACTTTCAGCTGTTCGTCGGGAGTCATGGCCGCAAGACGCAGCAGAGAGTCCTGCAATGTCACATTCTGCGAATACACCGCCAGCTCGTCGAGCACATCACTGCGGCGCTTCAGCATGGCATAGTCGGGATATTCCTCGGGCAGCTGCGGCACGGCCTCGCTGTAGCACGGTTGTGCCAGATCATAGTTGTGACGCTCGAAATAGAGGTTGCCGAGAGTCACCTGGCTGATTGCCTTGTCGATGCCGTTGCGTGTCGACTTCTCGGCGGCGAGCTTGTAGTTCTCTATGGCATTGATGGTGTCGCGTCTCGACAGATAGAGGTTTCCGATGGCATAATATATCTGATCGAGATACTCCTTGTTGCGGTCATAGCGCGCCATGCGCTTCAGGGCTTTCACCTCGGGTTCGATGTCGGCACGGTCATACACCTCGCTCTGCTTTATGCGTGCGTTGAATTTGGTGCGGTAAGGCGCGCTCCCCGACGATCCGGCACGTCGGAACGCCTCATAGGCCTCTGTCTTCCTGCCGGTCGACGCATAGAGCTGACCCAACAGAAATGTCAGTCGGGTCTTCTGTGCCCCCGAGGCATAGTCTATGGCATCCTTGAGCTGGGGTATGGCCTTGTCGTATTCGTGCGATTTTATCAGATAGTCGGCATATGTGAAGTGATACATGCCGCGCTGCCGTTTGTTGGTCAGCTCGGCGGGCTTGATCTTCGTGATGATGTTTTCGGCCTCGAACAGCCAGTCCATCGCGCAATACGACCGTGCCTGCCACAGCCGTGCCTCCATCACCGTCTGCGGCAGCCATGTGAAATGCTTCGCCACGTAGTGGAACGTCGATGCCGCCCCCATGAAGTCGCCGTTGAAATACTGGCTTCGTCCCATCATCATCCATGCGTTGTGCATGAATGGATTATACTCGCTCCTTTTCAGCCATGCCTTATATTCCGGATCATTGCCTTTGCCAGCTTTCTTTTTCGGGCGTTTCTTTATCGAGTGGAGCTGAATGGCCTTCTGTGCCTTTTCGATCGAGCGGTCAAAAGAGCCTTCGGGCTGAGGCGAACGCGGATGGTTGCGCGCGTCGGCCGGATGCATGAACAGCGTCTGCGAATAGTCATCCTCATATTTTTTCTCCATCTCTTTCAGCGTCTCTTTGAAGTGCTCGTCGCCGTTGAAGTAGATGTTGTAGCGTGTCAGAAACGCCTGATAGTTGCGCGATGCGGCGGTGTTTTTCTTGGGCGAGCACGAGCTGAGCGTGACCGCTGCCGCTATCATGCAGCACACCCACACTCGCATCATCATCATTCCGAGGGAAAAACGCCTGTTGTCCATCACTCTTGTTCTAACGCTCTGCGATGCCGCTTTATTGTCTTGACTCCCGCGGCCACCACACGCGACATGGCATAGGCGGCCACCTGCGTCAGCACGATCAGTGCCGAGCATGGCACGTCGATCAGCGTGGCGAGCATCAGGCCGCCGGTGCAGCATGCCACCGACACGGCCGTGGCCGACAGCACCATCGGACGCATGCGGCTAGTGAATGTCTCGGCCACCATCTGCGGCAGCGATATCATCGACATAAGCAGCATCACTCCCACAAGACGTATCGTCAATACTATGCCGACGGCTATGAACACGCTCATCACCGTCGTGACTGCCGTCACCGGCAACCGTCTCACCCGGGCGAAATCGGCATCGAAAGCACATGCGGTCACAACCGGAAAAAACACCGTGTAGAACGTCACCAACGCCACCGTGTAGATGCCGAATGCCCACAGATCGTCACGGCCTATGGTGAGTATGTTGCCGAACAGAAAGGTGTTGAGCTCGGGCACATACCCCGGTGTGAGAAACACAAACAGCACGCCGATGGCCATGCCCAATGCCCACACCACAGCCACCGCCGAATCCTGTCTGACGCTGTGGCGGCGCGACATCCATTCCACGCCCAGCGACGAGGCCACGGCCACCGCTCCGGCCATCATCACCGGGTTGATCCCTAAGAAATATCCCAGTCCGAGGCCGCCGAAGCATGCGTGGGTCACACCTCCGGCTATCGACACCAGCCGGCGGGTCACGATATATGTGCCTATTATTGCGGCGGCAATGCTTATGATCACTATGCCCGCCAGGGCGTTCCTGAAAAATCCGTATTCAATCATTTTTCGTCGTGGTTAGAGCGGCATCTCTGGCCTCGGCCACTATCATTATCAGCTCGTCGCGCACCTCTGCCGGCAGTGTGATGCCGCGCTGTTGCACGCTCCGTGCCCATCCGGCTATCTCATCGGGGCGCAGTGTCAGCAGCACATCCCTGAACATCTCGGTCTCCTGTTCGGTGTAGGTGTCGGCTCCGCGTCCCGCAAATGCGTCAAGTTCTTCGTCGTCGTAATAACGTTCGTCGTCAAACGCTCCGGCCACCAGCGAGTCTTTCTCACATGTGATGTGCATGCCGCAGCATGCCTCGCCGCTGCTGCTATCGTCATCACCCTCCTGTGGCTCATTGCCGGCTTCCTCACTCTCCGGACGGTGCAGCAGCTTCAGCACGATGCCGGTGGCTGTCAGAGCTCCAAGCAATATGAGCAGCGCACCATTCATCTTTCAGCCTCCTCGAGTGTGAATCCCGCGGCGCGCAGGTCGTCCCAGTAGCCCGGATATGATTTATCGACCACCTCGGTGTCGCGGACCACGATTCCGGGTATGAACAGTGCCGCAGGAGCAAGTGCCATGGCCATGCGGTGGTCGTCGTAGGTGTCGAAGACAGGCAGCTCGGTCACGGCCACACGCGCGCCTTCCCACCACATCTCGTCGTCACCCTCCACACTCAGTGCCACGCCGGTCTTCAGCATCTCGCGGCACAGCGCCCCGATGCGGTCGGTCTCCTTTATCCGCAGCGTGCTGAGTCCGGTCAGTCTGAACGGCACTCCCAGCAGACAGCAGGTCACCACCACCGTCTGCACCAGATCGGGGGTGGCGCTCATGTCGAGATGCAGCCGTGGTGTCATGTCGGGCGATGCCGTCAGGTCGGTCATACCCCCTTCGCCGTCAAAGTCGGTGACCACTCCGAAATGGCTGAATATCTCAGCGCAGGCTCTGTCCCCCTGCAGGCTCTCTTTGGCAAGCCGGTCGAGACTGATAAATCCGCTCGACAGAGCCTGTATCTCATACCAGTACGACGCCGCGCTCCAGTCGGCTTCTATTTCCTGAGCCACCGGCCGGTAGCTGCCGCTGTCTACAGTGATCACATTTCCGTCGCGGGTCACGTTGGCTCCGGCACGCCGCATCATTCCGATCGTCATGTCGATGTATGGCTCCGATACGGTCTCGCCCGCGAGTGTCAGGCGCAATCCGCGTTCCATGGTCGGTGCTGCCATCAGCAGAGCCGACACAAACTGGCTGCTCGTTGACGCGTCCATGGTCACTTCGCCTCCCCTCAGACCGCTTCCTTCGATCTGCAGTGGCGGAAATCCCCCCCCGGCCAGATAGGTTATCTGTGCCCCGCATTCGCGCAGAGCTTCCACCAACGGGCCTATCGGGCGGTGGCGCATGCGCTCGCTTCCGTCGATAGTCACATTGCGCCCCGGTGTGGATGCCATCACGGCGGTCAGAAAGCGCATCGCCGTGCCTGCCGCGCCAACATCGATGCGCCCTTCGGCTTGGCTTATGGCCGCGGACATGGCGCGTGTGTCGGCACAATCGGCCATGCGTTCGGCCGCAACCCCTCCGGGCGTCAGTGCCGCGATGGCAAGCGCACGGTTGCTCATGCTTTTCGACAACGGCAGCGCCACATGGGTCTCTATCACCTCCTCCGGAGGAAAAATTCTGAAGTCCATAGCCACAAAATTACAAAAAAATACCCAACCCGCTCTTTCCCCAACTCATCGACGTTGTGGCAACTGGCTCGGAAAATACGCAAAGGCGCATTGAAAGATCGCCTGCCGTGTCTGATGTTTATGAACTGTCACTTAATTTTGTGGGTTATATAAGATAGATTTAAAATTCCTTAACTATGCTGTTGCAGTTGCTATTCGTATTGGCCGCGATCATAGTCGGTGCCCGTCTCGGAGGTATCGGACTCGGAGTGATGGGCGGTGTCGGCATGGCCGTGCTTGTGTTTGTGTTCGGGCTCGAGCCTACATCTCCGCCTATCGATGTGATGCTCATGATCGCCGCTGTGATCTCGGCGGCAGCTGCCATGCAGGCCGCCGGTGGACTCGACTATCTGGTGTCGATTGCCGAAAAACTTCTGCGCAGGCATCCTTCGCAGGTGACGGTCGTCAGCCCTTTGGTCACCTATCTGTTCACATTTGTCGCCGGCACAGGGCATGTGGCCTATTCTGTGCTGCCTGTGATAGCCGAGGTGGCGCGTGAGACAAAGATCCGTCCCGAGCGTCCGCTCGGCATTGCCGTCATAGCATCGCAGCAGGCCATCACGGCCAGCCCGATCTCGGCGGCCACTGTGGCGCTTCTGGGACTGCTCGCCGGGGCGGGGGTGTCGCTGTTCGACATCCTCAAGATCACCATACCTGCCACACTTTGCGGAGTGCTCGTCGGTGCTTTCTTCTCAAAAAAGGTGGGTAAGGAACTTGTTGATGATACTGAGTATCAGCGCCGTGTCAAAGCTGGCATGATCGAGGAAAACGAAAAACCTGTCAACAAGATCAAAAATCCGGCAAAGGCGCGCCTGTCGGTCATCCTTTTTCTTGCCGCGACGGTGCTCATCGTGCTTTTCGGCTCGATTCCGGCCATGCGTCCTGTTTTTGCCGACGGTCAGGTGGGCATGCCGGCCATCATCGAGATACTCATGCTCACCGCGTGTGCGCTGATCCTGCTGTTCACACGCACCGATGGCATCGTGCCCACTCAGGGCAGCGTGTTCATTGCCGGAATGCAGGCCGTGATAGCCATCTTCGGCATTGCCTGGATGGGCGACACTTTCATCAATGGCAACCTTGCAGCCATCACCGGCCCCATCGAGGGCATTGTGCGCAGCATGCCATGGCTTTTCGCCGTAGCGCTGTTCGTGATGTCGATCTTGCTGTACAGTCAGGCGGCTACGGTTCGTGCCATCATGCCCCTTGGTGTGGCTCTCGGCATCAGTCCGATGATGCTCATCGCGCTTTTCCCTGCTGTCAACGGCTATTTCTTCATCCCTAATTATCCCACCATCGTGGCGGCGATCAACTTCGACCGCACCGGCACCACCCACATCGGCAAATGGGTGCTCAACCATTCGTTCATGATGCCGGGCATGGTGGCTACGGTAGTGGCCATCGGAGTCGGATTGCTGCTCATTCAGGTGATGTGAGAAAGTAGTTGCAACTGTGGGATTTGTTAGTTATCTTTGCCAAAATATTGTAGCGGTTTAATTTGAACAGCTACTTACTGATTTTCTCAGATAACTGATAAATGACGACTATGAAACTCCGGCATCTGATTATTCCGCTGGCAGCTCTGATGATGCTGCTCTCAGCCTGTAGCAAACAGCTCGAACTCCTCGACGCCATTCCGTCCGATGTAAATGCTGCGTGCTCGGTCAACTGCACTAAATTTTTCAAAGAGCTCGGCATCAAGGTAGATACCGCCGGCAATGTCACGCTCCCACCCGGAGTCGATTCTGTCAATATGAGAGTCAGAGAACACCTGTCGCTAATGGGGCGGGTGTCGAAAGCGGTCGATTCACACCACGTCATGGTGATAAATCCCTCGAAGGGCGAGCCATACATAGTGTTCTCGATAACCGATCCCGAAGCATTCGACCGCGCAATGGCTGCAGCCGCATGCGAGCGCACCGACACCGAAGGATTTGCTGTCTACGTCGACAATGGTTATTCAGTCGCTGTGGCCGACGGCATGGGATGGGTTGTATTTGACAGGGTCGATGACACTGTGGCATTTGTCAAGAAAACCCTCTCTGCTGCTTCCAAATCATCTTTGTCTGATGTCAAAGGCATTGAAAAGGTGCTCGGCAGTGACGATATGTTGGTCATGGTCGCCTCAAGCCCTTTCAAGTCTTCTAAAGGCAAAAAAAGTTGGGGATGCGTGAATATGAGGGTGAAAGACAATGCTATCGTCGGCGAGGTATCGCTTCTCGATCCCTCGGACGGCGGCAATCTGTCGAAAGGACTCAAACGCATCGACACTCCCGTATTGCGATATGCTCCCGATAATGCATCGATTGTCTGTGCAGCCGGATTCACTCCCGGTGTGCCTTGGGATCAGAGCATAGCGGCTATGACAGCTTCCGGTGTCCTCAATTCCGTGCAGCAGGCGCAGATGCAGATGCTTCTTCCCTATCTGAAGGCGCTCGACGGCACATCGATGGTCGCTTTCTCGATTGAAGATGGTGGCGATCTTGCTGGAGTTGTAAGTGGAAGAGACCTCGATCGCATAAATTTCATAATCATGCTGCAGATGGAGCGGAAAATGCTGAATCAGGCTGTTGGATCAGCCACGGAATTTGCATCGCAGCTCGGCACTGTGCGCAATGTCGGTGATGGACTGTATTGCGTCCCCGCCATGGATCGCACTTTCTACATAGGCGATGTCGACGGATGTTTCACACTATCGTCGTTTAAGCCCACTCTCAACGACGGTTCGTCGATAGCAGCTCGTTTCACCGGCAAGAAAGCAGGAGTGAGCCTGCGCATTCCGTCGCTGGATGTCTTCATACCATCAAAAAAATTTGGCATCGACTTCAATTTCACCCAGAAAAATGACAACGAGGCAGATATAGACATCCGTCTCATTGGCACAGACGATCCGATCCTCCAGGCCCTTTTCTTCCACTGAATCCCACTTAGCTTATAGAGTGGGTTAACCCCAGACACACACTAATATAATCAATCTTAGTGTGTTAAATCCAGACAGGCTCTTAATCGTGCGCTATGTCGGGTAGGGCAGTTGGCGATGATGTAGTTTTGTGGCAAAAAAGCCATGAAAGAGATCATTGTCAATTCTGCGGGCATGTTGCCCGGCAACGGTGTCAACGCCTGTCTCAATCTCAGACCCGGGCTTGACCGCACAGGGCGACAGGTGCTCACCCCGGTTGGATTACCCCGGGAGATAGCCCGTGGTGTGGGTCGTCCACTAATCGAATATATCCATTCCGATGACGGGTCGGTGTCGCTCTTCACGGCATCGGGCAATCGTCTGATGTGTGTCCGTGATGGTGAGGTGGCGTTGGTCGGTGTGCTCGGCGGACGCATCACATGTGCCGCCGCTGTGCCAGAGGGGTGTGTCACTGTAATGTCCGAAGGCGTCGGTGCGTCTGTGGCGCGCTACGATGCCGGCAGTGATCGATGGATACTCGATCAGCCCGTCGATTTTGTCGATCCGGTGATCACGGCCGAGACATGCGCTATCATCAGCGAATCGCCATCTGTCACGGAGCTGTCGTCGCCCGCTTACGAGGTTGCAGCATCGGTCACCCTCGCGGCTCATCACCGTGTGCAACTCTCAAAGGCGATGGCCGATGCCTACGCGCGTCTCGATGCGCGCGCTCTCGCTGCCGGAGCGTGGTTGCAGCCCGTGGTGGTGCGCACACGCTATCTCGGTCATGAGGGGCAGACTCTCCACCTGTCGCCGCCCCGGTTGATCGGTGTGCCCGTTGAGCCGGTCGCCGAGGGCGAACTCTTGGCCGATGCCAAAAAATCGGCTGTGACTGGCATGGCGCTAACGGCGCGTGTATTCAAGCTGCGGTTGTCGTGGCCGACATCGGCCGCATCGATGGCCGGGCGTGTGGCATCTGTGGTGGTTGAGGTGTCTCCTCAGCTTCATCCGGTTGATATGCAGGGTGTCTCAGAGTGTCGTGTTACGCGGCTATCCACATCGACAATGCGGTTGCAGGTGTCGATGCCCGGCATGCGTTTGGGCGATAGCGCTCCTGAGGCGGTTGCTCGCATGGTGCCGCAAGTGCTTTGCGGGCTGGATTCGGTGTGCGTGGCTACGTCTGTGGTGCGTTTCCCGTCCGATGGTGTGCCTCAGGCTATATCGCTAAGCCGTCCGCATGGAGGTGGCGTTATTGATGACATCAGGCGTATTTTGGCGATAGGCCTGAGACATGAAGGTTTTTCATTGGCCGATGCCGTAGCGCTTCCGCATTCATTTTCAGCCCGTACGGCGGCAGTCAGTGGAGGCACGGTGGTGTGGGGCGACATATCCGCGATTCCTATGGTTGCACCATCTGTTTTGGGTATGGCCGCCGTCACAGGCGAGCGGAGCTCGTGGACGGCCTCGGTGCAGGTGACATTCTCGTCAAAAGATGACGATGGTGTGCCGCATAGCTCGGTGAGCACGTTCCGTCACAATGATGTCACCGTCAGCGAGCTGTCGCCTCTCATTGTCTATCCCGATCCGCGTGCCGTGAGCATGCGTGTCGCTGTCGGCACACAGGCGGTGACAGTGCCTCTCGTGCCCACCCCCGACGGTCGCATGGCCTATTATCTGTCGCCCGATCTGAAGAATGTGAAGTTCGACACACAGCTCTCGTCGGCGGTTGTACCGGCAGAAAATCCGCGCCGGTGCCACTATTGCGGTGGAGTGGTGGTGGCGTCGGCGCGTTGTCCGCTCATGCCGTTGTCGGCTGCTGAGCTACCGGCCGGAGGTGTGTCGGCGGTCACTCCTTCGGCGCGCAGTCGGTCGTCATGGGATTTCGGCCGTCGTCACTTCTATCTGCTCGGTTCGGTGGGCATACATGCCATGGCGGTGAGCGCTTCCGGTGGCGAGGTGTCTTTGTCATGTATCAGCCCGCTCGATGCGTCAGCCGGTGCATGCTGCATCACTCCCGGCGGTGTCATGGTAGCGGCCGCAGGTCGGATGCTGTCGGTCAGCGGGAGTGTGGTCGACGATGTCGGCGATGCATCTGATGTAGTGGCTGTGGCCTATGACGCGTCACATGCCGAACTGTGGATGCTTTCAGATGATAACAGCGTCACAGTCCGCACACCCGGTCACGGAGATTATTCGCTTTCACTCGCAGCCGAATCGATGCTCGCAGCTTCCGGCCGTGTCTACATCGGATGCCATGATTCGGCCATACGTCTTGCCGACGGAAAGGCGTCAGAGGTTCCCGATGATGGTGTGCGTGTGCGGTGGCATGTGAGATTGTCGCTTCCGAGGGGAAGGATAAAATCTGTTGAGTGGAATATCGCTGCCGCCTTGGCAGAGCTTACGCTCGATCTGCGTGGCGACGGTGGGGCGGCGACTGACGGCAGTGTGCGTCTGCTCGCGCTCGATGTGTCGGGTCAGATCAATTCGCCGTTATTTGCCCGGGTGGTTGCCCCGCCACGCCGGTATGCCGATCTGATTGTGTCGGGACACCTGTCTTGTGATGCCGTTGTCTCGGCATCGGTATTGATTACTACTTAACTATGGATTTATGGATGTCAATGAAATTTTAGAAGAAAATGTAAGGCGCAACAGGGCGCTGACCGATATATATGACCCGGCCACAGGGCGTGGATGCACCGGTGAGCGTGTGAGATTGCTCACGCCCGATGGCGTGATATTCGCCCCCGCAGCCATGATAACCGACAGCAAATGGCGCGACGATCTTTCGGGGTTGGCGCTCGATCGGCTGCGGTGTCGCTACGACTTTGAATTCTGGGCATGGCGGTGCGCGCGTATCCGTCATAAGATCACAGGAGCTGATGTGGAGTTTGTGCTCAACCGGCCGCAGCGCCGTCTGCTCGCCGTGATGGAGACACAGCGCCTTGCCGGACTTCCTGTCCGTGTGATTTTGCTTAAGGCGCGCCAGTGGGGCGGATCGACGCTCGTGCAGCTATACATGGCGTGGATTCAGATCGTCCATTGCCGCAACTGGCACTCGATCATATGTGCCCACGTTAAGGATTCGGCCGCAAATATACGCGGCATCTACACCAAACTGCTCGAGAGCTATCCCTCGGATATGTGGGATGAGGACGAGGCGCCGCGCTTCTCGGCGTTCGAGCGCTCGTCAAACACCCGCCTTATCACCGGTCGCGGATGTCGGGTGACAGTCGGATCGTGTGAGAATCCCGGCGCTTCGCGCGGCTCTGATGTCGCGATGGCTCACTTGAGTGAGGTGGCCTTCTGGAGGTCATCTAAGCTGCGGTCGCCTCTCGAGATGGTACAGGCCGTGGTGGGTGGAGTGGCGTGCATTCCGCTGTCGCTTGTGGTCATGGAGTCGACAGCCAACGGCGTCGGCTCGTTCTTCCACCGCGAATGGCTTCGTGCCGCAGCCGGTGACAGTGTCTATCAGCCTGTGTTCGTGCCGTGGCACGAGATTGAGATCTATCGCCGCGAGATTGACGACGCGGCGGCGTTCGTAGTGTCGATGTCGGCCGATGAACGCATGATGTGGAGCGCCGGGCTGACTCTCGAGCAGATAGCCTGGTATCGCGGCAAACTCTCAGAGATGGGCAACCGGCGGCTGATGATGAGCGAATACCCGTCGACACCGCAGGAGGCGTTCGCGGCGACCGGATCGGGAGTCTTCGATCCCGAGGCGGTCGAGCGGTTGAGAAAAGAATGCTCGCTTGTGCCGGTTGCCGGCGACGATGACGGAGTGGCCACATGGATTCCCCCAGAAAAGGGCGAGGAATATGTCGTTGCCGTCGATGTGGGCGGACGGTCGGTCAACTCCGACTATTCCGTCATTGCCGTCATGCGATCGTCGGGACACAGACCCGAGGTGTGCGCGCAGTGGCGGGGACACCTCGACTACGATCTGCTGGCCCGCAAGGCTGCATCGATCGCCCATCGCTACAATGATGCGCTGCTGGTTATCGAGAGCAACACTCCCGAGAATATTTCGGCGCGCACCGGTCAGCCGTCGGTGCTTCTCGATGTGCTCGGCGATTCCTACCCCAACTTCTACCACCGTCCCGCAGCTGCTGGCGGCGGACTGTCGCGCAAACCGGGCTTTCACATGAACCGCGATACAAAAGCAGCCGTAATCGCAAACATGCAGAGCATTGTGCGCGACGCCGGCTACATCGAGCACGATCAGCGGGCAATCGACGAGATGGTGACCTACGAGCAACGGCCAAACGGTTCGTGGGCTGCGCGCCCCGGATGCCACGACGATATGCTCATGACGCGTGCCATCGCGCTCTATGTCATAGCCCGACGCCCTGCTGCGCCTCCATCGATCGACTACACACTCTTCACCCCCGCCATCTCACGGGCATAATAAAAACATATAGGTTGCCGTTTATACAGTGATGAAATACACGAAACTCCTCCCGCTATATATTATTGTCGCCACGATCGCGGCGCTGTTCTCATCATGTATTGAGGACGGTGTCAGTTCGTCATCGTCCGACCAACCGGCATTTTCGGTCGACACGCTCGACCTCGGAACGGTCTTCACCGACAGCCCAACGCCGACATATTCATTCCTGGTCTATAACCGCAACTCCAAGGTGATCAACATCTCGTCCGTGAGCCTCCGTGATCCCGCCGGAACCTTCCGCATCAATGTCGATGGCCAGTCAGGACGGTCATTCTCCAACATTGAAGTGCGCCCCAACGACTCGATCTATGTGTTTGTCGAGGCCACCGTGCCACACGGATCTCCCGACGTGAAGCAGCGCCGGGTCACCGACCATATCGACTTTGTCACACAGGGTGTCACACGCAGTGTGGTTGTCGCAGCCACAGGCCGCGATGTCGAGGTGTTGAAAGGATTGGTAATCGATTCCGACACCCGCTGGGACGCATCCCGCCCGCGGCAGATATTCGATTCGCTGGTTGTGGCCGAAGGTGCCACACTCACCCTCGATCCCGGTGTGGAACTGTTCTTCCACGACAAAGCCACACTCGAGGTGCGCGGACGTCTCCACAGCCTCGGATCGGTCGAATCTCCTGTGGTGATGACCGGTGACCGCACCGACAATGTAGTGGCCGACATACCTTTCGATCTGATGGCTTCGCAATGGGGAGGCGTGACATTCCACACCACCTCGTCGGGGAGCACGATCGAGCACACAGTCATCAAAAACATGTCGCAAGGCGTATATGTCGACTCTGTGCCAGCCCCCGGACTCTTCATCCGCAACAGCCGCATCCGCAACAGCGCGGGATATGCTTTCGCCGCCTGGTTCAGCGACGTGGAGGCTGTCGGCACAGAGTTCTCCGATGCCGGACTCACCCCTTTGCTGCTCGTAGGCGGAAACCATCTGTTCAACCATTGCACCGTGGCCAACTACTATCTATTCTCGGCCATAGCCTACCCGCTGTTGAATCTCGGACATTTCAACTCCGACTCGGCTGTCGAGGATGTGCAGCTGCCATACATGAAAGCCGATTTCTCAAACTGCATTTTCTATGGCCTCGGTGATGACATCAACACCGGTAATCTCGATGATACGGATGTGTACATACGCAGCTCGGTGTTCAAGAGCGCAGGATCTGACGATGATCATTTCATATCGTCGGTGTGGGACACTGATCCGCTTTATCTGACCGTGCGCGACGACTATCTGTTTGACTACCGTCTGCGCGATGATTCGCCCGTGCTTGATGCCGGAGACGGCAGCCTCACACTTCCGGAAGCCGCAACCGATTTCTATGGCACACTCCGTGCCCCGGATCCCACTCCGGGGGCTTTCCAGCACGTGATGGCGCAATAATAACAAAGGTCGCCATTGCGGCGACCTTGTACCCCCGTGGAGAATCGAACTCCAATCTAAGGTTTAGGAAACCTCTATTCTATCCGTTGAACTACGGGGGCTTCGCTGTCGGGCGCAAAGGTAGCTATAATTCCGCTAACGCACAAGCGTGACGAAGCGATATGTCAGCCCCGTGCGCGGACATGTCTGAGGCTCGCTGCTGTCAGTGACAGCCCATGATCCGTCATAGGTGGGAAACCATGTGTCGGCATCGTCCATCGTGTCGTCGACAAGTGTAAGCTCCATCCGGGTGGCAAGTGGCATGGCCTGCCGGTAGATCTCGCCTCCGCCGATGATGAATACGTCATCATCAGCATCGGTGAGCGAGAGCGCGGCCTCGAGTGACGGGGCGGTCTCGATGCCGGGCGCATGGTATCGGGCATTGCGTGTCACCACGATGTTGCGGCGCCCCGGGAGCGCTCCTCCGGGAAACGATTCGAATGTCTTTCGCCCCATGATGATCGGATGCCCCATCGTGAGGCTTTTGAAGCGCTTCAGGTCGGCAGATATATGGTAGGCAAGGTCGCCTTTGCGACCGATGGCGAGGTCGCTGCCTACGGCGGCAATGATGGTGATCTGTCTCATACGGCTACGTCTCCTTTTATATGAGGATAGGGGTTATAATCTTCAAGTGTGAAGTCGGAGTATTTGAAATCAAATATGCTTTTCACTTCGGGATTCAGAATCATGCGCGGTAGTTTGCGTGGCTGACGTGTGAGCTGCAGGCGCACTTGATCGAAGTGGTTGCTGTAGATGTGTGTGTCGCCGAGGGTGTGTATGAATTCTCCAGGCTGGAGTCCCGTGACCTGTGCGGTCATCATGAGCAGCAGTGCATAGCTGGCGATGTTGAACGGGACGCCGAGGAAGCAGTCGGCCGATCGTTGGTAGAGTTGCAGGCTGAGGCGTCCGCCGGCTACATAGAACTGGAAAAATGCATGGCAAGGAGGCAGATTCATGTTCGGCAGGTCGGCTACATTCCATGAACTGACGATGATGCGACGTGAGTCGGGATTGTTGCGTATGTCGTTGATCGCTTCGCTGATCTGGTCGATGAATGTGCCGTCATAGGCAGGCCACGACCGCCATTGATAGCCGTAGATATGTCCGAGCGAGCCGTCGGGGTCGGCCCACTCGTTCCAGATGCGCACACCGTTGTCCTGAAGATACTTCACATTGGTGTCGCCGGCGAGAAACCAGAGGAGTTCGTGGATGATGGATTTTAGATGGAGCTTTTTGGTGGTGAGCAGCGGAAAGCCGTCGGCGAGGTCAAACCGCATCTGATGGCCGAAGACACTGCGTGTGCCTGTGCCTGTGCGGTCGCCTTTGTCTGTGCCGGTGGTCATCACACGGTCGAGCAGCTCGAGATATTGTTTCATGTGGGGGAGTGTTATTATCTGTCGGCGAGACCGTCGACATAGATTGCTTTGAACGGATAGGCCGGACACACGTTCTGACACGCTCCGCAGCCTATGCAGAGTGCAGTGTCGATGTGTGGCACGCGCTGTGCCGACAGGGTGATGGCCTTGCGCGGGCAGGCTTCGGCACATTGTCCGCAGTGCACGCAGTTGTCCTCAATGCACGATGCCGTGCCGATGGCGGTCATCTGCTTCTCGCGGAGCGACAGGGGCGTGAGCGCCCCGGTTGGGCATAGATTGTTGCATCGGGTGCAGTTGTATGCGCAACTGGCTGTGTCGTAGTGCATGACGGGGTGAAGAAATCCTTTCGCGGTGCCATATTCCAAAGTGGCCGGGTGAATGACATGGGTGGGACAGTGGCTGATACACAGCCCGCAGCCGGTACACCGTTCGAGAAAAGATGACCGGTCGGCAGCTCCCGGAGGATATACGGCATATTGGGGTGAGGGTGCGTGTTTTCCGGCTGTCCGCGCTATGGCTCGTGTCGCCTTGTCGGCTTTTAGCAGCAGTGGAGAGATGGCGACAATGGCGCCTGTGGCGAGGAATTTGCGGCGGTCGAGCATACGCGGCTTGCCATCGGAGGTTTTCATTGAGGTTGCCGATGCTGTGGTTTCGGGGCGTCGTGATGTGGGTATGCGTTGCATCATGGGCATCGACAGCCGGTGGCTCGACGGGGTATAGTGTATGGCGTCGTTGGGACACACCGGCAGGCAGTCGAAGCACACAACGCAGCGCGAGTTGTCGATCGTGTGGCTTTCCATGTCGATGCAGCGCGCCTTGCATGCGTGCTCACATTTACGGCATTGGATGCACCGGTCGGTGTCGATGTCGATGTGGAACACCGAAAAGCGGCTGACGAGGCCGAGTGTGGTGCCTACCGGACAGATGGTGTTGCACACCGTGCGTCCGTTTCTGACAGCTGCCCATGCCACAGCTATGGCAGTGAGCGATGCCACGGCAAGACCTGCCACTGAGCCTGCGGCAGCGACAACGGGTTTGCCCGTAAAAATGCATATGATGGCTGTCCACACCGGTTTTATGAGGTTGAGAGCTATGCGTCCGTAGGCGCTGTAGGGGTCAATCAGCACCGGCACAATGCCTATGCCGCATATCAGACATATCAATGTGATGGCCAGAAATGTATAGCGCACTGTCGTGGTGGGGCGGTGGTGATGATATTTGCGATGCCGGCGCATGCGGGCGCAAAGATCCTGAAAAAAACCCATCGGACACACTGTGGAGCAGTAGACACGTCCGAGAATGAGGGTGATGATCAGCCATATGACGAACACGCTCATGCCAAATGCCATTGCGGCGGGGAAGAGCTGAATGCGGGCTATGAAGGCTGATACCTCGGGGATGACCATGGACACGGATGTGAACAGGGCGGTGATGAGCGCGAACGCCACCACTGCAACCAATATACGTGTCAGTCTGAGGTATTTGCCGGTCATGATAAATTGATGTTCCGGTGAGCAGCTTATCTTACGAGCACTTTCTCGTAGCCTCCGGCTGTCATGCGGATGTAGATGCCGGGAGCTGACGGATCGGACACAGGGCGCCCGTACATGTCATAGCAAGCGTCGGTGTGACGTAAGGCAGGCACAGATATATTGTTGATCGAAACTTCAATGTCGGGATGAAGGTCTTCGCCGCCGCATATTTCGGTGGATGTCTCGCCGACCCAACCGCAGTTCTGGCTTATGGCCGTGTATACTTTCACGAAGTCGATCTGTGTAAGTGACACCTTGTTGCCGTCGGCATCGATGGCGTTGTCGATGTCCAACCCTGCATCGGTGGCGTTGGGCATATTGTCGACATATCCCCAGTCGAATGGCCGGAAAGTCCAGAATGAGCCGTTGCCCGACTTGTCGTAGGCGTTGTCAGGAAGACGAGTGCCCTTGAAAGTGAGAGTCTCGCCGGCATACCACGCGGGCCAGTAGCTTTGGGTGTGGAACTGGTTGCGCATCACCACACCTGATGGAAATTTTTCGCTGTTTGATGTCCAGGCTATGTCGGCTGTGTTGTCGGCCGGTCGGGTGTAGGTGATTTCGAAATCACGGATAGTCGCGGGGTTGGAGTGCTCAGATCCGGCAAGCTCATACCATTCGTCATCAGGCAGGCCGTTGCCGTTGGTGTCGATGCTCACCATCACTATGCCCGGTTCAGATGTGCCTCCGTCGTTGCCGCTTTCGTCTCTGAAGGAGTTGCCATAGATCTTGAAGTCGGGCTGACCACTGACATTTACCACCGGATGGTCGAAACCGAATATCACATATCCGCCGAATGCGCCGAGCGAAATCATGCCCGGTGTCGCTCCGTAGTCATCGTTGCCGCAGATCTGGCTTTCGACTTCGGAAATGATCTCGGTGCGTGTCATATCGTCGGTGATTGCCGGCACACTGTGGACGAACTGTCCCGGAGCGGGGCAGAATTCGTAGACACAGGCTATGTAAGGCGAGTTTGCTGATGCGCTGACGGCCGCGAGGGAGAGAAATGCTGCAAGTAGGGTCTGTTTCATGATATGAGTTAAATATCGGCAAATGTACGAAAAAAAAACGTCGTCGTATCTGCGTCGTGCACAATCTGTCGTCTGTAGGGTTTGGATGACGTGGGAGATTTGAGTAAATTTGCGGTATGAGATTTACAGAACTGGAGATTGCCGGAGTGTGGCTGATAGAGCCTCACCGATGGGGCGACAGCCGCGGATATTTCATGGAGACATGGAAGAAAGAGGAGTTTGAGTCGCATGTGGGACATGTGGAGTTTGTGCAGGACAATGAGTCGATGTCGGGTCACGGAGTGGTGCGCGGATTGCATTTCCAGCGCGGGCGCATGTCGCAGGCAAAGTTGGTGAGAGTGACCCAGGGCGAGGTGATTGATGTGGCCGTTGACCTGCGGCCGGGTTCGCCTACGTATGGGCGGCATGTGGCCGTGACACTGTCGGCCGACAATGCGCGCCAGTTGTTCGTGCCCCGTGGATTTGCCCACGGATTTGTGGTGACGGGTGATTGCGCTCGTTTTCAGTATAAGGTCGATAATGCATATGCACCTGAATCGGAGGCCACACTGCTGTTCAGCGATCCTGCACTCGGCATAGAGTGGCCTCTCGATGCGTCGGAGATGCTTTTGAGCGAGAAGGATCGCAAGGGAGCCTTGTTGTCGGATCTAATCACCGGTTTTGATGAGCTGTAAGCAGCTGTTTGTGACCGACATGGACGGTACGCTTCTGGGAGCGGACAGCCGTGTGAGCCGGCGCAGTGCCCTGATCATTACCGACCTCTCGCGTCGAGGAGCATTGATCACGGTGGCTACGGCACGCACCCCCGGCACAGTCGAACCTTTGCTGGCTGACACGTTGACATTGCCGCCGGCGGTGGTGATGACAGGCGCTGCGATGTGGAGCAGGCAGGAGCAGCGCTACAGACACGCGCGTCTGCTGCCCGATGACAAGGCAGCGGCTGTCTGCGATGTGCTCGGCCGATTCGGTCTAAGTCCGATGGTCTATCAACTCGGCGCCGACGGTTTGTTACTGATGCGTTGCCGCGATGGTGGATATGAGGCCGAGCGACGGTTCAAGGCCGAGCGGTCGCATCTGCAGCTGAAGAAAATCACATTGTGTGACGATCCGGCCTCGTCGGTCGGGAATGGCGACACGGTGCTGATTCTCGCCACCGGCCCGCTCGATCTGACCACCCCTGCCGTAGAACCTGTCGAGGCTATCGGAGGCCTGTCGGTGTCGCACTACAGTGATCCGCTCTATCCCGGCGCAGGATTCATTGAGGTGTTCACCCATGGCGTGACAAAGGCTCGCGGCATTATGGATCTCAAGGCGCTGACCGGTGCGGATCATGTGACGGTGTTTGGTGATAATCTCAACGACATACCGATGATGCAGGTTGCCGACACGGCCGTGGCGGTGGCCAATGCGCTTCCTGAGGTGAAGGCTGTGGCTGATGTGGTGATAGGCGCCAATACCGACGATGCTGTGGCTCGTTATATCGCCGATAATTACAGCTGAAGTGACAAAAATATAAATCAACTCAATAACAGACAATACAACAACGTTATATAACCATGAAAACCATCAACCAACTCATTATCGCCGCCGCGGCATTTGCCGCCGGCATTCCATCGGCCGATGCGTGCACGAGTTTTCTCGTGGGCAAGAAAGCCAGTGCCGACGGTTCGGCTATGATTTCGTATGCGGCTGACAGCCATAATCTCTACGGTGACATCGTGCACACTCCCGCCGCCGATCACAAGGCAGGTGAAATGCGTGAAGTGCGCGATTGGGACACCAACCGCTACCTGTGTCACATTCCGCAGCCGTCACACACATATGCAGTGACCGGCAACATGAACGAGCACGGCCTTGCCATCGGTGAGAGCACATGGGGCGGACGCGAGGAACTTTGGGGAGACAAGGGCATCGACTATGGCTCTCTGATCTACATAACTCTCGAACGCGCGCGCACAGCCCGTGAGGCGATCGATGTGATGACCTCGCTCGTTGCCGAACACGACTATGCCAGCGAAGGCGAGTCGTTCTCGATCAGCGACGGCAACGAGGTGTGGCTGATGGAGATGATAGGAAAGGGCAAGGAAGAGAAAGGCGCTGTGTGGGTGGCACGTCGTCTGCCGGATGACTGCATCGCCGCACATGCCAATCATTCACGCATACATCAGTTCCCGCTCGATGAGCCGGAGACCACGCTCTATAGCCCCGATGTGATAGAGTTTGCCCGTCGCCGTGGTTTGTATGAAGGGCCTGATTCGCAGTTCAGCTTCTCACGTGCCTATGCGGTGACCGATCAGAGCGCAACGCGCGGATGCGACGGACGCGTCTATTCGTTTTACCGCCGTCACACATCGCCCGAGGCGATGGATGCCTACCTGCCGTGGGTGCTCAATGCCGAGGGTGAGCCACTGCCGTTGTGGATCAAACCCGATGCGCCTCTGACTGTCGACATGGTGAAAGACGACATGCGCGACCACTTCGAGGGCACTGTGCTCGACATGACAAACGACATAGGCGCAGGTGCCTACAAAGTTCCTTACCGCTGGCGTCCGCTGACCTATAAGGTCGATGGCGAAACATACACCCACGAGCGTGCAACGGCCACACAGCAGACCGGATTCAGCTTCGTTGCCCAGCTCGATCAGAATGCGCCCAAGGGAATGAAAGGCATACTGTGGTTTGGGGCTGACGACACCAACACCTGTGTGTATGTGCCTATCTACTGTTCGTCGGCAACTGTGCCATATGAGTTTGCACGCGGTAACGGTGATATGCTCACACTCTCGTGGGATGCAGCGTTCTGGGTCAATAACTACGTGGCCAATCAGGCATATAACCGCTATTCGCAGATGATACCCGACATCCGCCGCGTGCAGCAGGCCGAGGAGGGTAAGATCGCTCAGGAAGTGGCGGCACTGCGCCAGGAAGTGGCCTCGATGAGCGATGCCGATGCCGCGCGCCGGCTCGAAGCCCATTCGGCTGAGGCCGCCGCACGCTATGTGAAGAACTACAAGGCTCTCGGCGACTATCTGCTGGTGAAATATCTCGACGGCAATGTGAAGAAAACAGATGCCGACGGAAATTTTGTCCGCACGCCCGACGGTATATGCACATATCCCGATTTTCCCGGATATGATGATGACTACTACCGCGCAATCGTGCGCCAGACAGGTGATAAATTTAAGGTGAAAGAGTGAAGAAGTCTCTGAAACTCAATCTTTACGAAACACGCCGCTACGGCACGCTACTGTTTATGGCAGTGGCGGTGGCCGTGGTGGCGGCTTTTCTCTATATCAGTAACTCGCTGGTGGCCGACCTTTCGGAGCAGGAGCGTGCGCGGATGCAGATATGGGCCGATGCCACGCGCGAGATCATCAGCATGAACTATGCCGGGGAACCCGGTGAGGTGCCGTCGTCGAATATCGATTTTCTGCTGAGTATCATAGAGGAGAACCGAAATATACCGGTGCTTCTCACTGACGACTACGGCAATATCATCAATCATCGCAATTTCACCGATCTGCCCGAGCCTATCGACTCGATGCAGCCGCTGTATATTTCTCCGGCCAACATGGAGTTTCTTCGCGACAAGCTTGCCTCGATGAGCCAGACTCCCAATGTGATACATATCATCATAACGCCCGATGTGGTGCAGCATCTTTATTACGAGGATTCCACGCTGCTGAAGAGCCTGAGTTTCTATCCCTATGTGCAGCTCGCGGTGATGCTGGCGTTTATACTCGTTGTTTATTTTGCCGTGACATCTACAAAAAAGGCCGAGCAGAACAAGGTGTGGGTGGGTCTGTCGAAGGAGACGGCCCATCAGCTCGGCA
>CANOUR010000008.1 GCA_947570265.1 uncultured Bacteroidales bacterium
CGGCAGCTGCCCCCGCCGCCTAAAGCGAAAACGGCAGCAAGCGCACATTGACATATTGAAAACCGGCCTTGCAATCCGGCCGGGAATCACACTGGTATCGCCAACAGTGGCATATCAGCACGGAAAAGAAGCCTGTGTGCAAGCGTAGGGTTGAACAACCGCGAGAATATATTGCGCTGCCTTGTCGGGGTAACTATCAGGTCTATTCCATGGTTGTCATGAAACTCTGTCAATGCTTCATCCATCGCACTTGCGGCGATCTCCCGGGCTGTGAATCGATATGCTGCATAGTGCTCCCTGCAATATGCGGCAAGGTTGTCAAGCGATTTGCCCGATTCGGTTGATAGGCGTCGCGATGGGGCATTGACTATTGTTATTTCCGCACCGCTGGTCAGAGGAAGCACTCTGATCATCGTATCGATAGCAAGTATGTCCTGTTGATCAGGCATTGCAAAAAATAGTATTCGTCTTACATCCGACGTATCTGATATATGCGACGTCTCCGGAATCGATAGCACCGGACAGCGCACCGAGTCGAGCACTTCTGCCGTTACGCTTCCTATCAGTTCCTGCTCTTTCTTTGCTGCTGTGCGCGTACCCATCACGATGATCATGGGCGACATATCCTTTGCCGCAGATGCAATGACCTCCTCAGGCACACCCTCGCGCACCTGCATTTCAAATACAGTTCGCGGCACATCGCTTGATTCCATTCGCTTGTCAAGTGATTTGCCGAAAGCATGCATCAGCTTTTCCGCTTCGAGATCAGCGCCGGCATCACCAATCATATTGTCCGCAAGCCCGAAATCAAGACTGTCGCTCAACGGTGCGGGAGCGAGCATCGATGGGGTGATATACGCATGCAGTAGCATCGCGCATGCCGAGTGAGCCGCCGATATCGACAATCCGATTCGGCACGCTTTGTCGCTGTACGGTGAAAAGTCAGTCGGTATCAGCACCCGCGCCGGTGTGCCTGCACTCTGTGCACTCCCTGCATATCCTATGCTTGCCGATGTCTCGATCACGCGCAGGGCGTTTGCAAGATCACACTCGTGTATTCTCACCCTCACACCCGGCGTCACTGTCGGATGCTCGAGATTGACATTCTGAAGCGTAGCTTCGATTCCGGCGTCGGCAAGTGTCTTTTTCAGCTCAACTGCAAACGGATACGTATGTATGGCTATGGTGATCAGTCGCATGGTTAATATGTCGAATATACTTAGAAACTGTTTAAATTTATATATTGCAGGATTTGAGAAGGATTGTCATTTGGATTTTTAATCATGATGAAGGAGTTTAGGGGTTCCTAAATGACCGAATCATGATTCAAAATACATTGACAAGACTCTCAAAAACAAGATAAAATAAATTTAAAAAAGTTTCTTAGTTAGTGTTTGACTAAAATAGTCGCCGGCCGTTTCCCTTTGAATGTCTGGTGACACAAAGGCTACGCGCCGGCGGTTATAGTAGTGCTGAGATTGTCCGATGCCAGATTTTAAGTGTGTTTAATGTTTGTAATCAAACACCATCTGACATTCTCCCAGGTAACTGACTGAGATTATTCTTCCTTGTTGGTCTCGAGGATTTCGACTGCCATATCATAGATAGTCGTGTCGTCAAGGACAACTATGCCTCCGTCGGGCCCTGGCTCGATGTGCACACCGCAATTCTTGCCAAACTCATAGTTTGTGCCGCCGAAGTAATTGCGCACAGTCTGCGATGTGAGGTTCAGCCTGTCGGCTATCTGAGCTATTGAGCCGTCGGGCAGACTATCTTTGATGCGGCGAAGGTCGTTGAATGAAATTGTCTTTGTCATGGTGCTATCTTTTTAAGATGGAACAATCTGTTAGTTTTGATGTCATAAAAATAAGAAGTATATTCCATCCAACCAAATTTTTCTACGAAAATGTAGATATGTTATGCAACATGACGTCTCATCGAACTCTTTCGACATCCCGGGCGTTTACCCACGCGCGGTGTGTGTTATCGATCTCTACATCGAGCCACATCGTCGGCACACTGTCGGCAACCGACCTCACCGAATCAACTATCCGCAAGCTCGTTCCTTCATGCAGGAGCATAGCCTCCTCCGATCTGCTGCGTGGTTGGCGTGGCGTCGTCGACAATATCGTCGACTGCGCTGTCACGATCGCTTTCGTATGGTCGCATGCTATCGATGCGGCGCGCGATGAGAAGAATATCATCAGTGCCGTTACGGTCAATGTGCACAGTCCACCGAAAAATCCGGCTTTCCGCATTCTCACATCGGTCGTGAAAATATACAGCCCGGCAAGCACACATGTGATCACAAACGCTGTTAGAGCAAGCCATGCCCATGTGTCGCTCGACGCCTGGTTGGCTGCTGCATCGAGTGCATTGCCCACAAACGTGCCGCGCTCACCCTGCCTGTCGGTGATACGCTCATTGACAAAAGCGAGGTTTTGGCGTGCTTCATCAAACGTCGGGTCTAAGCGGAGCGCACGCTCATAGTTCAATATGGCCTGACCCGGATGCCCGAGTCTGTACTCGGCGTTCCCCAGATTGTAATAGAGTGGGGCAGACACCCCCTCTGTTGCCATCACCTTGCGGTAGAGGGCTGCGGCCTCGTCAAATCGGTCGGCTGAATATGCCGAATCGGCTTGTTCGGTCAGTGCCGATGCAGCGGCCATGAATGGCATTGCAATAGCAATAAGTGCCGTAGTGGCTATGCGCATTTTCATCGTTTCAGTGATTCTATTGAGTTAATGGTCGCGGTCACTTCGTCATACACGCTGTCGATAGCTCCGGCGCTGTCGGGTGTGTAGCGGGCCATCTCGCAGCGGTCAAGCAGCTCGGCTACTTTCCTCCTCAGTTCTGCATCAGCCCCACGGGTCTCAAGCTCCGCATCGATAACATCGCGCGACAGCCGTCCGGTTGCGATTGAGAATTTGTCACTCATGTATCCTGTCAGCGCTTTCAATGTCTCCGCATAGAATTTGTCGGCATCGCGTGCCTCAAGATACTTGCGTGCCGTCGCAAGCCGGCTGCGCGCTACCTTGCCCGCGCGGGCGAGTTTGCGACCTTTCACATCTGCCTCAAGCTTTATGCGGCGGCGGTTGAACACAACCACTGCAATGAGAGTTATCCCCGGCATCGCCATAAGAATCCAGAACCATCCCGAGCGTATCACAGGGTCTGTCGGTGTCCCCGGATTCTTATCTCCGAGGCGTATGTGGCGTATATCGGTGTTCTTGGCCGAGATCTCCTCCTGATCACGGCTTGGCACAGCGCCCGCTCCCTTGCCGACCTTTATATTATAGGTCGGTGTGGACAGGCTCACATACTCCTTCTTCGACGGATCAAAATATACAAACTTGTCGCTGCCGATCGCAAAATCGCCCGTGGTCTGAGGCACGAATGTATATTCGACAGTCATCTTGCCGGTGACAGTCGGCCCGCTCACGATGGCATCAATATTGCTCTTCGGGGTATATTGCTCAAATTCCGTCGGGAAGTCGATCACCGGCTCTTTGATATATTTGATATTGCCGGTGCCGGTTATGGTGTATATAAGCGTACCCGCATCATTGGTGAGAAACTTGTCTCCTACAAGTCGCGTGTCGATCGAGAATGTTCCGACAGCTCCGGTAAATCCGGCCGGAGTAGGGGTGGGCAGTGGCATCACGTCCACCGAAGCACTGTTTGAACTCACTTTTATCTCGCGGGTCTGCGGTCGGTGCATGGTGATGAAGCCTCCCATGTTCACATTGGCGTACTGCACCACTGTGATGTTGTAATTTCCCGAATTGATAGTCAGTTTCCCTGCTTTCTGTGGAAATATGATGCATTGCTTCAGCACAGCAGTCATGTAAGTCTGCCCGTTAAAGTTTTCTTTTTGGTTTAGCGACGGTTGCACATCCACCTCCTGAATCAGGAATCCATCGAAACTTGGCTGGCGAGTCGGCATGAATTCCGATATCGAATACTTCGTGTATAGCTTTATCGTACACTCGATCGCCTCCTGTTCATACACCTTCTGACGCGAGAGAATGATTCTTACGAATACATCGTTCGATGCAACCTTGCGGTCACTCGTCTGGGTCTCGATGTCATCGATGTCAACAGGTCGGCTCGACGCTGGTGCCGAAGCGGCCGATGCCGGTTCAACGGTGAAGCGCACAGGCTTTGTCACATATCGTTTGCCATCGACAATCACCGATGCCTCAGGTATCGTATATGTGCCGGCTTTCTCCGCAAGGTATGTGTAGGTATACTCGATACGGCTAAATGATTCGAACTGACCGTTGGAGGAGGCCGCATAGTTGAGTGAGGTCGATGTCGATGGGCCGAATATCAGTCGGCAACCGTTGATCTGCGACACTTTCAAGCTGTTGCCTTCTCCATTGTCAAGGCGGAACGTGACAGCAAATTTATTGCCCTCGAACACTCGCCGTGGAGGTATGACGCTGAACGACGGAGACGCTCCGTAGGCATTAAGCACCAGCATCAGTGCCAGCGATAGCAGTGTGAAATATCTCTTAGCCATAGGTCAGTGCGTATTTACCATGGGTTGGTTACTGTGCGACGTCCTGCCGAAGCCGCTTTCCGCCTTTCTGCTTCCTGCACTCTGCGGCGCGTCGCTGCTTCCTCATTCTCCATAGCTTTGAGTATCTTTTCGGCATTCTCATCGCTTATGCCGCTCTGTGGCTTCGGATTCTGAGGTTGTTCTTTATTATCGGGATCATTCTGCTGAGGAGGTGTCGGCTTTTGATCTTGTTTGTCCTGATCCTTCTTTTGATCCTGTTTGTCCTGTTTATCCTGTTTGTCCTGATCTTTGTCTTGGTCTTTATTTTGATCCTGATCCTGCTGCTGATCACCTTTTTTGAGCTGTGCCATGCGCAGGTTCTCACGTGCGAGGTCATCATCCGGATTGAAGCGCAGTGCCTGCTTGTAGGCAGCGATAGCCGGATCCCACTGCTCTACATTGTAGGCTATGTTGCCGGTGTTGTAGGCAGCATGCGATGCAAGTTCAGGCGAGGCCGACGGATCTTGCCACACTTCGGTCAGGAGTTTTTTCGCATCATCCATCAGCTTTTTGCCGCTTTCTCCCGCCCCGGCCTGTCTGATCATCGACATGGCCAGATTGTATTTTGCCTCGAAATTGGTCGGATCGGCATCAACAGCCTTGGTATATGACGCTTCTGCATCGGCATATCTCTTTGCCGAATAATGCTCATTGCCTTCGGCGTTGTAACGGCGTGACGCACGCTCTTCAGCCGTTCCGGCAGAGCATCCGGTCAATAATATGGCCGCGGCTAATGCGATCAAAGATATATGTCGATTCATTTCTTCCCGTTTTTTGGATTTGTTGAAAAAAACGATACTTTTTTGAGCCATGAGATCTTACGCGTCACAGTAACAGCTTCCATGATCATGAATATGAGCGCAAGCCATGCGAATATCGGGAATTGCTCAGCCTGTGGTGAGAATGTTGTGCGTATGAAATCGCTCTTGGCAAGTGTATCGAGCTTGGTGTCGAGATCATCGACGGCACTGCTGCTGTTGCCCGACACGTATATGCCTTTGCCGGCATCGGCTATCTTCTGTGCTTCCTGCTCATTGAGACGGGTCACAACCTGATTCCCTTCATAGTCTTTCATGTACTCGTTCGTCTTGCGGTTGAGCACAATAGGCGCACCTTTGGATGTCCCCAGTCCGATCACATCGACCTGTATCCCTGCCGATGCTGCGTCTTTGGCTGCCTTAACGGCATCATCCTCGAAGTTTTCACCATCGGTTATGATTACGATCGCTTTTCCGGTCTTCTCATCGGGTGTGAACGATTCTATGGCCATGTCGATTGCTGCTCCAATAGCTGTGCCCTGCGTTGGCACCATTCCGGTCGACACTCCGTTGACAAACATTTGTGCTGAGATTCTGTCGGCAGTGATTGGCAACTGTGTGTAAGCGTCGCCTGCGAAGACAATCAGACCAACCTTATCGTCGCGCATCGATTTGATCAGGCGCTCCAGCAGATGCTTAGCCCTGTCGAGGCGGGAGATGCCCATAGGATCATCAGTCGATGACGCAAGCATAGAGTTTGACACATCAAGACATATCATTATCTCTATACCGCGGCTCTCTTCTGTCTCGCGGGCTGATTCCTCAAGAGTTGCGGTGGCTCGTGGACGGGCTATCATGATGACAAGGAATGCGATCACAACAAGCGACAGAGATAGTTTCACCCATGGCATGTAGCGCGAGGCTTCGGGCATCAATTGGGCAATCACATCCTGACGGCCATAACGACGCAACTTGCGGCTGCGTTTGTGGCGCGACCACCAGAACAAGCCTGCGAATGCTGGTATGAGTAATAGCAGGTATAGCAGTTGTGGATATGCGAAGCTTATCATAGCAAGTGACAGGTCAAAATAAATTTATGTGGATTAGCGATAGCGCCTTGTTACGGTATTGTCCGGAGGATGGTCAGCCGCATGAGCAACGCCGCACAGAACAATGAGATTGCTGCTATCGCCCATGGCATGTAGTCGTCCTCGGTTTGAGAATAGTTCTTGACGTCCATCTGCGTTTTCTCAAGCTTGTCGATCTGCTCGAAAATATCGGCCAGAACTCCCGACGATGTTGCGCGGAAATATTTTCCTCCGGTCATCTGCGCTATCTTTTGAAGCGTCGGCTCGTCGATCACAACCGGAAGGTTTACATACTGTACACGGCCAAGCATGTCCTCCTGCGGATAAGGGGCTGTGCCGTTTGTCCCCACGCCGATTGTGTAAACCTTTATTCCGTTTTTCGCAGCGATCTCAGCGGCCGTGAGCGGAGCAATGTTACCGGTGTTGTTCGATCCGTCTGTGAGCAGTATAATGCTTTTGGATTTGGCTTTGCCCTCGCGTATGCGGTTGATTGATGTGGCAAGGCCGTCGCCGATTGCCGTACCGTCTTGAAGCATTCCCATCTTCAACTCATGTATGTAGTTTGACAGCAGTGCTCGGTCAGTAGTCATCGGTACGGCAGTGAAACTCTCGGCTGCGAAGATCACAAGTCCGATATTGTCACCGTCGCGACCCGATACAAACTGTCTCGCTACAGATTTAGCCGCCTCAAATCGGTCGGGTTTGAAATCGCGTGCGAGCATGGAGGTGGAAATGTCCATAGCCAGTACGATATCTGTGCCTTCGACCGACGATGTGCGCCACGCATCATGGGTTTGCGGACGTGAAAGCACCACGATCACGCATGCAATCGCCGCGAGCTGCATGGCATACGCGATATGGCGGAGAACAGACTTATATGTCTGCGGAATTTTGGAGAATGGTGCGAGTGTCGACACCTCCATAGCCGCGTTGATATTGCGATGCTTCCACACATACCATGCGATGAGCAGTGGCAATATTAGTAATAGCCATAGAATATGTGGGTTGGCCAAAAGTATTGCAGGTGTCATTTCTTATCAGTTTCGTTAGTCGTCTCGCCTTCGGCAGGTGTCACCGGGCGTGTATCCTCTACAAATTGCATTGCCGACCGGAATGTCCTGACATTGTCGTCAGGAAGAGGACGCACCTTGGCAAATTTCACGAAGTCGGCCATTTGCAGGATACTGGTCATATGGTGTCGGGGCGTGCGAGTCTCTTCGTTTGATTCAAGTGCGTGCAGAATCTCGCTCGAAGTCATCTCCATTGCGTTGATGCCGAAGCGATCCTGCAGGTATATACGCAGAATTTCAGTGAGTCGCGTATAGAACTCCTTTTCCTGTCCTCGCTCACACAAGCGCTCTTCGTGAAGATGGTTCAGCTCTTCTACAGCTGTTTCATATGGAGGTTGCCGTTTCACCTTAACAGCACTATTAACATCGGAGGATTTTTTACGCCACCATCTGTTCCATGCGTATATGCCAGCTGCAGTTACAAGAATCGCACCTAAAATCCACCATCCATAGTCCACAAGCCAATCGGGTAGGCGGTCAGTCCAACGCAATCCTGAATCGGCTATACCGGCATAGTCGTGTATGTCTGTCAGTGTGTCTACAGGAACTGGTATCACTTTCAATGCCATAGCTGAGGAAGCAGCCATTGTGTCGTTGCCTCGCACATACAGTGCCGGAGGTATAGTGTACAGGCCGGAGTCGAACGACTGTATCGTGATACGGCGTCGTAGCTCCCAGCGGTCATTGCCTAATGAGGTTGTGTCTGTCTGACCCTCATCAGAAATTTCGACTTCTGCCGGCATCTTATTCTTTTGAATGACAAGCGCGCCATCCGGAGCACCTTCAGTGATAAGTTCGACGTTGATGACCGTCTTCTTTCCCATAAGCAGATAGGCCGAATCGAGAGATTGTTTCAACTGATTTCCTGTTGATGCCGAAACGGTTGCTATCGTGGAAAAGAGGATAGTTACGAGAAGTATTCTGATTGAATTGATGGTCATGTCTACATGTGCGTATTAGGGAAACGGTGAGGTTTCAGCGGGCTGTACCTCGTTTGCGAAACAGAGCCATTAGTGTTTTCACATAATCTTCGTCAGTAGATACGGAGGCGAAATCAACACGGCTTCTGTGCATAGTCTGTGTCATGATCTGTTGACGGTCGTACCACCATTTGCCTACGGCGTCACGCACTTTTTTTGATGAAGTGTCGATCCAGCGGTCAGCTCCGGTCTCAAGGTCGGTTATGCGCATCAAGCCTACATCGGGGAGCGATGTCTCTCGTTTGTCATAGATCTGAAGGGCGATTACATCATGCTTTCCCGAAGCTATGCTAAGGGCTTTTGAATAGTCATGGGTATCTATAAAGTCACTTAGGATAAATGTGGTACAGCGTTTTTTTAAAGCATCGGTGTAATATCTCAATGCGATAGATATATCAGTGCCGTTGCTTGTCGGCTCGAAATCGAGCAGTTCACGGATCAAGAACAGGATATGGCGTTTACCTTTCTTCGGAGGAATGAATTTCTCGATCTTGTCACTGAAAAATAGCATTCCGATCTTGTCGTTGTTCTGTATCGCTGAAAAGGCTATGGTGGCGGCTATCTCGGCAATCATCTCGCGCTTTTCAACACCAACAGCTCCGAAAAGCCGACTGCGGGATACGTCAACCAACAGCATCACCGTCATCTCGCGCTCCTCTTCATAAACTTTAACGAAAGGGCGGTTATGGCGTGCTGTGACATTCCAGTCAATGTCGCGGATGTCATCGCCATACTGGTATTCGCGCACTTCAGAAAAAGTCATGCCTCGACCTTTGAAGGCCGAGTGATATTCGCCCGCGAAAATGTTACTTGACAATCCGCGGGTCTTGATCTCAATTTTCTTTATGCGTTTGAGAAGTTCGGTGGCTTCCATCTTGTCTATTCGGTGTGGAGTTTAATCAGGGCACTTCTACCTTGTCGAGTATCTCCGAGATGATTTCATCGGCGGTTATGTTGTTGGCTTCAGCCTCGTATGTCAATCCGATACGGTGGCGGAGCACATCGTGGCAAACGGCGCGCACATCCTCAGGAATGACGTAGCCGCGCTGACGCAGGAACGCATATGCACGTGCTGCTCGTGCCAGACCGATAGAGGCTCGTGGCGATGCACCGAACGATATTATTCCGGCAAGATCTTTCAGATTGCAGTCTGCGGGGAAGCGGGTTGCAAACACTATGTCTACGATATATCGTTCGATCTTCTCGTCGATATAGATTTGTTCAACTATCTTTTGTGCATCGAGAATATCTTCCGGACGCAATACGGCACTTACAGAACTCTTCTCGCCAGTGAGATTGCGGCGGATGATCTGTTGCTCTTCGGTTTTGGATGGATAGCCTATTACCACTTTGAGCAAAAAGCGGTCTACTTGAGCTTCCGGCAATGGATAAGTTCCCTCCTGCTCAATCGGGTTTTGAGTTGCCATTACAAAAAATGGCTCTTCAAGAGTGAAAGTGCGCTCTCCGATTGTCACCTGACGCTCCTGCATTGATTCGAGAAGTGCGCTCTGCACTTTGGCTGGGGCGCGGTTTATTTCGTCGGCAAGAACGAAGTTGGCGAAGATTGGACCGCGTTTGATCTGGAACTGCTCTTTTTGTACGGAATATACCATCGTACCGATAAGATCGGCAGGCAGAAGGTCGGGGGTAAACTGTATGCGGCTGTATTTAGCATCAATGAGCTGTGCAAGAGTCTTGATGGCAAGCGTTTTTGCCAGACCCGGAACACCTTCAAGAAGTACATGGCCATTGCTCAGAAGAGCGATAAGCAGGGCATCCACAAGGTGTTTTTGTCCCACTATGGTTCTATCCATTCCGTGGGTGATGATATTGATAAAGTCGCTTTTGGAAGCCACCAACTCATTGAGCTGTTTGATATTGACGGGATCGCTCATATCGTTTATAATATTGCTTTTGGTTTCATAAGTGATTGTTGGCAATATGTCGGTTGACTATACGCCTTAATATTACTACAAAATTATATATATTCAACATTTCAGAGCGGATGCTCAAATGTTAATTTTATATATAATTCGTTTAAGTACTACAATGACACGGCTGAACGGCAGCTGTTGTGGTATCAGTTGAATCGGTTGTAGATTTCTCTCGCTTTCTCTTTTGCTATGTGTATGCTGTTGTCATCCTCAGGATCTATCCCGTATAAGGAAGCATCTGGAATCTCGACAACAGTGCCGGGTAAAATCCGTTCGGGATGTGTCAGATTAAGCCGTCGTGCATTATGGTCATAAATATAAACCCAAAATGATTTGTCGCCATAATGACGTTTTGCCATTGTGGTGAAATAGTATCCTGAACGGACAGTGTCGGTTATTGCGGTTTCGACTTTTGCTTTTAAATCGACGGCCTCTGTTTCATCGGCAATGGATCTTTCTACTGAGTCTGTGACGGTTGGTTGTGTTGATACCAGAACAGGAGATTCAGCTGTATACAAATCTGATGGCTCATCATTTGGAGTCACAGATATTGGCATGAAGATATAGATTGTTGCTATTCCGAGAATGAATCCTATAGCTAAGCATGCTGCGTATCGCAACATATTGTTGCTTGACCTCTCGGTTTGACTTCGATTTTCTTCCTGTTGTGTAGCATCATTTGTCGATGTGCTGACATTGTCTATGTCTACCGACTGGGGCTTTGATTCTTCTATGTTTATATCTGGTAAAGTGTCAGAGTCATTGGATGCTTCATCGACTACATTATCAGTTGTCTCAGGCTTCGGCTGATCTACCGGATGTGATTGCAATGGCACACAACTCTCTTGTTCCGTTTCTGCTTCAACTTCATTTGGGTGTTTGGACTCAGAATCAAGTTCATCTAACATTGAATCGGTCACATCTGGCGAAAGCTCTACGGCTTCAAAAAATGAAAACGGCGAGTTGACTTTGTCTGCAAGGGATGTGTCAGGTGTGAAATCTCCATTAGTGTGAAATGTGCCGATGCCCTTGATTTTTACTTCGTAGCCTCTGATGATGGTCTCAGCAGCCTCGGCAAACAGCGAGGACACGAAACTGCGTGCCATTTCTTCACTGATGTTGGCGCGTTGAGCGAGCTTCGATGCTACGGCATTGATCGGTAGCTTGCTGTTCATGGCATACGATTGCGTAGTGCCGTTCCCGGCAAGAATTTCAAAGTGATCTCAGGCGGAAAAAGCATGCGGCGGCCATCATCCGACAGTCCGACATGTTCGGCATGCATCTCAGGGATAAAGTCACCGAATCCGGGAATTGCTATAATGTCGCCGTCGGCTATTATCTCACCAAATACATCGGCAAGTGATTCAGAAAGCTTTCCGACGGTCTTTGCATCACATCCGATGCGCGTAGCCACCCGAGAGTTCAACGATTTTTTATCCACAGTGTTCAATCAATTAGAGTCTTTTCTATATGATAGCGCGGGCGCTTTTTCACTTCGATAAATATCTTACCGACGTATTCTCCGACAATGCCAAGGCACATGAGCAGCAGACTCCCTAAAAACCATATCGATAGCATCTGCGATGCCCAGCCTGAGATCACCTGATGCCCGAAATAGCTGAAAAGCACGTATAAAGCAACAGCGATGTCGAGCAGCAACAGGGTAAGTCCTGTAAGGAATATCAGGCGCATCGGTCGGGCAGAGAAACTTGTTATTCCGTCAATATAAAACGACAGCATCTTGCCGAGAGGGTACTTTGATTCGCCCGCAGCTCTTGGCGCACGGTCGTAACGCACTATCGAAGTCTTCAACCCGAGCTGAGCTACTATTCCACGCAAAAACAGATTTGATTCGCCATAGTCGGCAAGCATGTGAAGAGCGCGGTTGCTCATAAGTCTGTAATCAGCATGGTCATAGATGGTGTTGAGACCCATTGCATTCTGGAATTTATAGAATCCCCGGGCTGTGGTGCGTTTGAACCAGGTGTCGCTTTCGCGGCTGTCTCTGACACCAAACACGATCTCAGATCCCTGATTGAAGAGTTTTACCATTTCCACAATGGCCTCGGGATCATCCTGCAGGTCAGCATCAATCGACACCGCTGCATCACAATGATCCATTGCGCTTTCAAGACCTGCCAGAAGCGCATATTGGTGTCCGCGGTTGTGTGCGAGCGACACGCCTTTCACACGATTGTCAACAGTGTGCCAGTGTGTGATTATGTCCCATGTGTCGTCGCGGCTGCCATCATTGCTGCATAAGATGTAACTTCGCTTGTCAGCTATGCCTTCGGCACACATCGCATCGAGTACTCCGAGCATTTTAGGTAATGAGATTGGTAGTACTGCACTCTCATTATAGCACGGAATGACTATTGATATTACAGGGGGTCTCATTGTGCGATCAATAATTACGGGCAAACAGCACCCGGCGAGCAGAGGGTTTGCCAGTCACCATGCATTTGCCTGGTGTGGTATCTCCGTCGAGAGGGATGCATCGTATGGTAGCCTTGGTTTCCGCTTTTATCTTTTCTTCGGTTTCAGGTGTCCCATCCCAATGTGCGAGTATGAAACCGCCTTTTTCGATTTCGGTTTTGAATTCGTCGTATGTTTCAACCGTACGTGTTATCTGTGTACGGCGGTCAAGTGCTTTTTTAAATATGTTGGCCTGAATGTCGTCAAGCAAATCACGGACATGCTCAGCTATGCCGTCGAGCTTCTCTACACTCTTTTCGAGAGTGTCTCGGCGTACGAGTTCCACTGTGCCGTTTTCTATGTCACGTGCTCCGATGGCCAGACGGACAGGTACACCTTTCAGCTCATAGTCCGCAAACTTGAAGCCCGGACGGCGATTGTCGGCATTGTCATATTTCACACTTATGCCCATTGCACGCAGTTGGTTAACAATTGGCTCTACATGAGTTGATATTTCGGCCAGCTGCTCGTTATTTTTGTAAATAGGCACTATTACAACCTGAATAGGAGCAAGTTTTGGAGGCAGTACAAGACCGTTGTCGTCGCTGTGTGTCATGATCAGCGCTCCCATCAGACGTGTTGATACACCCCATGACGACGCCCATACATATTCAGGTTTGTTATCTTTATTGACAAATGTCACATCGAATGCTTTCGCAAAGTTTTGTCCAAGGAAGTGCGATGTGCCACTCTGCAATGCCTTTCCGTCCTGCATCATTGCTTCGATTGTGTATGTGTCGATGGCGCCGGCGAAACGTTCGTTAGCGCTTTTCACACCTTTTACAACCGGTACCGCCATGAAGTTTTCGGCAAAGTCAGCGTATACATTAAGCATCTTTTGGGCTTCTTCTTCGGCTTCTTCGCGGGTTGCGTGGGCGGTGTGGCCTTCTTGCCAAAGGAATTCGGCTGTTCGTAGGAACATGCGTGTGCGCATCTCCCAACGAAGAACGTTGGCCCATTGGTTGCACAATATGGGAAGATCACGATAGCTCTGAATCCAATTCTTGTATGTGTTCCAGATGATTGTTTCTGATGTGGGACGGATTATGAGTTCCTCTTCGAGTTTGGCATCGGGATCGACTACAACGCCGTTGCCGTCAGGGTCGTTCTTAAGACGATAGTGGGTGACAACAGCGCATTCCTTGGCAAAGCCTTCAACATGCTCTGCTTCGCGGCAAAGAAATGATTTTGGAATCAGCAGTGGGAAATAGGCGTTTTGATGCCCTGTCTCTTTGAACATTTTGTCGAGCTGTTGCTGCATTTTTTCCCATATGGCGTAGCCGTATGGCTTTATGACCATGCATCCACGCACAGCGCTTTGTTCTGCAAGTCCGGCTTTTACAACCAGCTCGTTATACCATTGAGAGTAATCCTCACTACGTTTTGTCAAATCCTTTAATTCTTTTGCCATTGCTGGATATTTTTTGTTTTCTGACTGCAAAAATACTAATTACTCGAGAGGAAAACAAGGATTGATTTTTTTTGCCGCATGAATCGGGTTGGCAAAAAGAAATAGCGTGCATTCTCTATGTCGGAAATGCACGCTATTTCAAATTTGTGTCTGATCACCTGATCAGTCAATCTGGATCACGAGATAGTTGGTGAGCTGCCAGAACTTAGACGGGTTGGTGATCCGAAGTATTTTTTGTCCGTCGCTTGTAGTGTCAATTGTGTAGCTGTCTTTAGGCTGACCTGTGAGGACGTTGGCCTTCTTGCTGTGAAGGGGGATGGTTGTGAGTGTGCGCTTGTCACCTGTAGTGAAATAGTTTTGCTCAAAATCGCCCTTCATGATCTTTGTCTTGCGCAGGAAGCCTGACTCAATGATCTTTTGCTTTTTGAGTTCGCTCTTTGATCCGATAGCATAGAAGCACTCGTTCAGCTCGTTTGTAGCAGTTGTAGCGGCCAGCTCTGCATTGGCGCGTTCATTCTTCTCGTTGGCAAGTCCGGTGTTGAGTGAGTCAACCGCAGTGTTGAGATTTTTCACTTGCGAACCAAGTTGCTCGATCTGGATGTTTGCTTCAGCAAGCTTGTTGGTGAGTGTGGTGATTTCGTTCTGCTGCTCGGCTATCTGATTTTTTAGAGTTTGCACGGTTTTGTTGAGCGTTGCATTCTCACCACCCATGCGACGAAGTTTGTTTTCAAGCTGTTCGAGTCTCTGACGACGCTCCTGCAGCGCTTGCTGTATTGACATCATGTCCTGTCGGATCTGATCTTTACGGCTCTGTGACTCAGCGCTTAGGTCGCCGGGGGTTGTTACGATTTTCTCAAGATCCTTGATCTGGTTCATGCCGTCGGAAATGTCGTTGAGAAGCGCGAACAGACTGTCTTGCGTGGCGAGTGTTTCCTGAAGATCTCCTTTGAGCTCGGCATTTTCGGCCTCGGAGTGTTTGAGCTTGTCGTTGTTGCAGGCTGTCAGCATTGCGATGGCAGCGGTTGCACAGATTGCCAGTTTTTTCATTGTCTGAAAATTGGTTGAAAGTGAGATGTTTTTGATATTAATTTTCTTCTTGGTTTGGCCGGAACTTGTTTTGATGCCGTTTTTTTTCTGTGGGCTCCTTCCCGCCGACAACTATAACAAATTCACCGCGCGGATTGTTTGCTGTGAAATGCTGAATAAGTTCGTCAAGCGTGCCCCGCACGGTTTGGTCATGGAGTTTGGAAATCTCTCGCGATACCGATGCCGGCCTGTCACCTCCGCATGCTTCCGCAAGTTGGCCAAGGGTTTTCACGATGCGCAGAGGCGATTCATAAATGATTGTCGAGCGCTCATCTTCGGCGATTTCTGCGATCCTCGACGCGCGACCTTTTTTCAGTGGTAAAAATCCCTCGAAGCAGAATCTTTCGCATGGTAGTCCGGAGTTGACGAGAGCCGGCACAAATGCCGTAGGCCCGGGTAATGTTTCGATCTCGATGCCCAATCTGCGGCACTCACGGCTGAGCAGAAAACCCGGATCGCTGATTCCGGGTGTGCCGGCATCGCTGACAAGCGCCATGCGCTCGCCATTAACAAGCCGACGCATGACCGATTCCAAGGCTGAGTGCTCATTGAATTTATGGAAGCTTGCCGTTGGTGTGGTGATCTCGAAGTGACGCAGAAGATTGCCACTTGTGCGTGTGTCCTCACATAAAATAAGAGAACACTCTGTGAGCACGGCTATGGCGCGTGGCGACATGTCGTCGAGATTACCGACAGGAGTCGGTACCATGTACAATTTACCGCTCATTTGTTGAAATGTTTCGCAACAATGGACATGAACTCTTTTACAACTGAATCGTCTGTATCGACATTCATAACCTCAATCATCCATTGTTCGGCCTGATCATATGTCGCCATGGCATTGATTGTGTCAATTGCACCGTTGAGGTCTTCGCTGTTGCCTGCAAAGATTTCGCGGCAGAATCGATAACGGTCGTTGAGCGTGAACGCACGTTTGAGTTCCTGCGCTGCTTTTCCTGCTATGCGGTCGGCAAGGAGATGAATTTCTTCCGGTTCGTCACAGTTTTGGATTGCTGGTGCTTCTGTTATTATCGATTCGGGAGATTCGGGAGATTCGTCAGGTTTGTCAGGTTTGCCGATTGTATTATCACTCCCGTCGGATTCTAAGCTGCTTGATTCAGATGATTCGATTTGTTCACATGCGATGTTGATGCCTGACGAAAACACCGAGGCAAGCTCATTGGTTTTCATCTCAAGCATGTGGGAGATTTCTTCAGGTGCGCTCTCATCACGCGCCTGCATCAGCATGATCAGCCCTTCAATTTCAAGAGCAAGTTGTAACGCCTTGTCGAGATCTGTTGCATTCATAATTGCGCAAAAGTAATCAATCTTGAATAAAATCGTCGTCTGTGGGAGAATTTTCTGAGTCGAAATCACTTTGCGGGTAAAAAATCTGCATCAGTACATCGGCTATTGCAGTGCGAAGCTGGCCACGGCTGCATTTGAAGTCGTTGGACATCACAACCACTGCGTGTGAAGGGTTGCCATATTCGTCAAGGAGATAGCCGGCATAGCTTTGAACACCGCGCATCGATCCGGATTTGAGTATCATTTTGCCCTCAAAAGGTGTGTTTTTAAGGAAGTTGCGGACGGTTCCCTCAACTCCGGCCCTAGGAAACAGCCTGACGTAGCTTTGCGCGACAAGGCTCCTCGACATCCAGTCGAGCACACTCGCCAGAAACCGTGGCGTAAGACGGTTGTTGCGTGATAGTCCGCTACCGTCCTCGAGCATGATATATGACATGTCGATCTCATTGTCTTTCCATATATCCATTTCTTCCGCGATGGCTTCTTGTCGGCTTTCGCCTGGTGCGAGAGTCCGTAACATCCCCTCAGCCATAAGATTGTCGCTTCTAAACATGAGACTGCGCATGATGTCGGTAAAGCGTGGCGACAAATGTGTATAAACAAGCTCTGCACGACCTCCTGAATGTTTGATGTCGCGATTTTCAATGGAAATGCCGACAGTGGCCATGCTGCGTTCGATTGCGGTCTTTAGGGTTGACGCCGCCACTGGATTGGCCACACGTGTAGTCAACCCCTTGCGAGGCAATGTGCCGGTCATAGTTATGGTTTTGCCGCTGCGTTCACGCCGCAAGCGGGCATGTCCTTTACACTTCTTGTGCTCCACGGTGAGTGCCGGAGTTGACGGAGTGGTTTTTCTTGACGGCATTGACAGGCTGACGCAGTTGTCGGCAAAGTTTGCCGCCTGGAGTTCAGCTCCATATGGCTCTGTGAGATCTTCAGTCATCCATCCGGTCGGTATGCCACTGTTGTGAAAACCAGCTTCGTCAATCACTACCCGACCTGTGATGTGTCTTATGCCGAGTGCTTGCAGGCCAGAAGTCACAGAGTCGGCAAATCCTTGGGCATCTTTAAAATGACGTGATTCTATGGTCGGGTCGCCAACACAGCTTACAACCACATTGCCATTGAGTGTGCCATCGTTTATTTTTCCGAGAGCGACCACCGGCGTCACAAACATTTCTGACGAGTCCTTGAGACACAAGACTGATGCCGTGGTGAGAGCCTTTGTCACCGATGCAGGGATAAAGGCTTTTGATCCATTTATTTCATATATAACCTCTCCGGTCTTTAGGTCGATGACGTACATGCCGGTCGTTTTGGCAAACGATCCGGGCATGGCCGGGGTAGAGGACTGCGGGCTGTCTGATCCGGCTTTGATTGGTGTCAAAATAACCACGGCCAGCATAATTGCCATGAGTAACCGTGTCATTCTTGTGTCAAACTTCATAAAGCGAAATTAGTTATTTTGCGACAGATTTGTGGCGGATGTGTCCGTTTTTTCTGAAAAAAGTGTAACTTCGCGACAAATTATTTGCTTCGGACGATTTCATATGGTCACAAAAACACGTGAAAAACTCATTGAGGTAGCGCGACAACTCTTTGCTCACAAGGGCATTGAGAAGACGACTATGAATGATATCGCCGAGGCAAGCGAGAAAGGAAGACGCACCATATATACCTATTTCAAAAACAAGCGCGAGATCTACAATGCTGTTATAGAACGCGAGAGCGAGCATCTTGTTTCACGGCTTAGGGATGTGGTGGAGAGCGACAGACCTCCATTGGAGAAACTGCGCTGCTATCTCGAAACACGTTTTGATGTGGTTAATGACGCCGTGCAGCGTCAGGATTCTTCGCTAAAGACCTTGTTTGGCCGAGATTTCCGTCGTATCGACAAAATACGTCGTCTTGCCATAGCGAAAGAAACACTGTTGTTTCAGACATTGATTGATGAAGGAATTGCCTCGGGTGATTTCGACGAAGCGCAGGCTCGTTGCATGCCGGTTCTTGAGACGGTGGTGTTTCAGGGTGTCGACTATTCTCATTTGCGCAATAATTTTGGTGAGCTTGGCATAGACCGTTCCGTGTTGCGGAAGCGCGTGATCGACTTTATGGTGGATGGCGTGCGTTCGTGTCGCGTGTCAGCTGACGAATAGCGAATTCAATATATTAATACTACAATAATCATGAAGCTACTTGAAGGAAAAACAGCTCTCATCACCGGAGCAGCCCGCGGTATCGGTAAGGCCCTTGCCGTTAAATTCGCACAGGAAGGAGCCAACATCGCATTCACCGATCTTGTGATAGATGAAAACGGAAAGGCTACCGAGGCTGAGATTGCCGCTCTCGGAGTGAAGGTGAAAGGCTATGCATCAAACGCAGCCGATTTCAATCAAACCCGCGAGGTGGTGGCAGAAGTTGTGAAAGATTTCGGTCGTATTGACATCCTGGTCAATAATGCAGGTATCACCAAAGATGGTTTGATGATGCGAATGACAGAGGCTCAGTGGGATGCCGTTATTGCCGTAAACCTCAAGAGTGCGTTCAACTTTATCAATGCGGTGCTTCCTACCATGCTGCGTCAAAAGAGCGGAAGCATCATCAATATGGCGTCGGTTGTCGGCGTGCACGGCAATGCCGGTCAGAGCAATTATGCAGCGTCGAAGGCCGGACTGATTGCGCTTGCCAAGAGCATCGCACAGGAGGTGGGATCACGCAATATACGCGCAAATGCAATTGCCCCCGGATTTATTGAGACTGCGATGACCGCCGCTTTGCCCGATGATGTGCGCGCAGACTGGGCTAAGAAGATCCCCTTGCGCCGTGGAGGCAAGGTCGAGGACATCGCCAATGTTGCGACATTCCTTGCCAGCGACATGTCGAGCTATGTAACCGGTCAGGTTATACAGGTCGACGGTGGCATGAACATGTAATACTATCCAATATCCAATTCATATCCCTGTTTGCGGAGTGGAGCTGTGAAGCCCTGCTCCGCAATTTTTTTGAACTTGCGCAAACTGTGTAGCGTTAAAGATTTGCACGATTCGGTCAAAAACCGTAATTTTGACACTGATTATATCAACAACAACATTTGAATGCTACGCTACAACACTCAGCTCGAACGACTCGTTCTTCCCGAATATGGTCGTAATGTCCAGCAGATGGTGGATCATTGCCTGGCTATAACCGATCGCGAGGAGCGCAATCGCTGTGCGCGCACGATCATTGCTGCAATGAGCACTTTATTTCCCGAGATGCGCGAAACAGAGGCATCGCGCCATAAACTATGGGATCATCTTGCTGTAATGAGCGGATTCAAACTCGACATAGATTGGCCATGTGAGGTAATATCGTCTGATCGTCTTGCTCAGAAGCCAGAAAAAGTACCGTATCCGGCGTCGAACATGCGTCTACGTCAATATGGCCGTGGAATCGAGCAGATGATTGCGCGGGCAGCGGCGATGGAACCTGGTGCTGAGCGTGATGAGTTGGTAATCATGCTTGCAAGCCAAATGAAGAAGCAGCTTGCTGCTACGTCACATGATGGCGCGACAGATGCACGTGTATTCCGGGACATGGCCGATTATTCTCACGGAGAGATTCGTCTTGATCCAGAGCAGGTGCATCTTCATGATTTTCAGATTGTCGCTCCGGTCACTAATAAGAGAAAGCGCAAGAAGTGATAAGGAGAAGTGACATATTCCCTGCCGGTGTGTTCGGCAAGCCTCATGGCATAAATGGTGAGATCAACGCTATGTTTGATCCAGATGTTGATGTCACAGCAACGGATTGTGTCATAGTCGATATAGATGGCATTTATGTGCCATTTTTCATCGAGGCGGTGCGTCCAAAGGGTAACGATGCCTGCTTGCTCACTATTGAAGGAATAGATGACGAAGTGATGGCCAAAGGACTTGTCAACCGCCAGATATTCATGCGGGAGTCAGAGCGTGAAAACATATGTGGTTCATCGGATAGTGGCGATGCTGAAGATGGAATGTATGTCGCCGATCTTATTGGGTTTGAAATGATCAGTGAGGATCACGGGTCACTCGGACGTATAGTGGATATTGATGACTCTACGGCCAATGTGCTTTTTGTCGTCAGTCGTCAGGAAGGTGGGGCTGACTTGCTTGTGCCGGTGGCTGATGAATTTATCACTGATATAAACACTGCAACATCAACTGTTACCGTCGATTTGCCAGACGGTCTGATTTAATGGAGTTATAAATCATGTCATACGAAGAATCCGACGCGATACGCTATATACGATCAAAAAGCCAAGGTGGGCTTGGTGATTATGATGACGACCAGTTGCTCAACATAATTGATATCGTTTGGGATTGGCAGGAGGCCAACGGTTATCTCGACATCGACTCTGAGTTGGATGACGATGATGATATTGACATTGACGCGCTCACTGACCATGCCATCCATTTGCTGCATAAAGATAAAGGAAATGTAGTGCGTGATTGTGATGTCCGGCTCATTGTGGAAGCGGAGCTTGAATACGAGGCAACAATCGACGAATTTTAACAGATGGATTTCTCCTCATGCGCAAACTGACACTCCTTACCGCGCTCTTGCCCATAGCCGTTGCGGCTGTGGTGACGCTTACGTCTGCTCGTCCTTCTGATCCATGGGAAAGTTATGATGAGGCGGTGTATATGGATATGAGCCTTGACGAGAATATAGAGACTCCCAAACTCGAAAACAAGGAGAAACACTATGTGCGTCAGCAGATGCGCACTATGGCATCGCAACTCGCACGTCAGAAATATGACGTTGCACTTGACCGTCATGACGAGGTTGTTGTAGTCACATTGCCTTTAGGCTCACTGTTTAATCCCAACGACACACTTCTGTGCCAGCGCTATGGTAAGGTTCTTGACCCGTTGCTTGGCATTTTGAAAGATCCCGGGATGTATAAACTGGTGTACGTTGTACATTCAGACAACACCGGATCGGAAGAATATAATATGGCGCTTTCACAGAAGCGCGTCAATACAATTTACGATATTTTGCTCGATCGTGTCAGTGAAGATCAAGTAATCATCCCCTTTGCCATGGGTGATACTGACCCCGTTGATACAAACAGCACACGTAAGGGTCGTGAGGCAAATCGACGTGTGGAGTTTTATTTCATTCCGGGGCCGGAAATGATACTTGATGCGCGGTAATGCAGCTTGCATGAAAGCGAAAAAAACGCTACCTTTGCAAGCCTAATATTACAGCCCGATGGGAATATTCAAAAGACTCTTCAGTAAGGAGAAAAAAGAAACTCTCGATAAAGGACTCGAGCGGACAAAAACTGGAGTATTTGCCATGATAGCACGTGCCGTAGCCGGAAAGAGCAAGGTCGATGACGATGTGCTTGACAATCTCGAGGAGGTGTTTGTCACATCTGATGTCGGGGTTGATACAACACTCAAAATAATTGATCGTCTCCAGCAGCGCGTCGCACGCGATAAATATGTTGGATCTGACGAGCTTCACGATCTGTTGTGTGATGAGATCACACAAATGCTCGCTGAGCACGACAGCGAGATTGATCAGGACGATTTTACAGTTCCTTGTGGCGTTGATTTGCCATATGTGATAATGGTCGTGGGTGTGAACGGTGTCGGAAAGACCACAACTATCGGAAAACTTGCCGCACAATACAAGCGTCAGGGTTACAAGGTGGTACTTGGAGCTGCCGATACATTCCGTGCAGCAGCAATCGAACAGCTCGATGTGTGGGCTGAGCGTGCAGGAGTTCCTATTGTCAAGCAGAAACTCGGCGCAGACCCTGCTTCGGTGGCATTCGATACATTGCAGAGCGCGAAGGCGCAAGGCGCTGATGTAGTGATCATTGACACCGCCGGTCGTCTCCACAACAAGAAAGGCCTGATGGACGAGCTTACTAAGATCCGGAATGTTATGCAGAAAGTTGTGCCTACAGCTCCACAAGAGGTATTGCTGGTGCTTGATGGTTCGACAGGACAGAATGCGTTTGAACAGGCCCGGCAGTTTACAGCGGCTACTCAGGTCAATGCGCTTGCAGTTACGAAACTCGACGGTACGGCCAAGGGTGGAGTAGTGATCGGAATCAGTGACCAATTCCGTATTCCAGTAAAATACATAGGATTGGGTGAAGGCATTGATGACCTTCAGGTGTTCCATAAAACAGAATTTGTCAAGTCACTTTTCGGTAAAAATTGATCAAGGGAAATGCAACGCCACCGTCAGGTTGTCGATGTCATAACTCTTGGCTGCTCCAAGAATCTTGTGGACTCGGAGCGACTGTTGCGTCAGCTTGAAGACGCAGGTTGTGCAGCGGTTCATGATCCGGAGCGTGTGGGGCGCGGTGATATAGTCGTGGTCAACACTTGCGGTTTTATAGGAGACGCCAAGGAAGAATCGGTCAACGAAATTTTAAAATGGGCTCAGAAGCGTTCGCGAGGGGAGATTTCTCAACTTATAGTGATGGGATGTCTCTCTGAACGTTACCGTAGCCAACTTATAGAGGAGATACCAGAGGTTGACAGATGGTATGGGAAAACAGATTGGATTGCTCTTGCGTCTGATCTTGCCAAGGCTCGCCCCGCAGTGGCACCATATGACAGAGTGATCACAACGCCGCGTCATCATGCATATTTAAAGATCGCGGAGGGCTGCAATCGCTTTTGTGCTTTTTGCGCCATACCGCTAATCACCGGTCGTTTTCGCTCGCGTGCTATCGAGGAGATCGTTAGCGAAGTGAAGATGCTTGTAGGGCGTGGCGTGAAAGAGTTCAATGTGATCGCACAGGATTTGTCAAGCTACGGCATGGACCTCTATGGGGAAAGCAGGTTGGCAGAGCTTATCGATAACATAGCAGATATAGATGGAGTGGAGTGGATTCGTCTCCACTACGCATATCCTGCCGATTTTCCGATGGATGTGCTCGATGTGATGGCACGCCGTGATAATGTCTGTAAGTATATAGATATTGCGTTGCAGCATATCGCTGATCCTGTGTTATCCAATATGAGGCGTCATATTGATGCAAAGCGCACCCGTGAACTTCTTGCTGAGATACGCCGGCGTGTGCCCGACATCCATATCCGCACAACATTGATGACAGGTTTTCCCGGCGAAGGAGAGGCGGAGTTTGAGCAATTGCTTGATTTTGTGCGCGAGCAACGTTTCGAGCGTATGGGAGCTTTTGCGTATAGTGAGGAGGAAGATACATACGGAGCAAAGACATTTTCTGATGACATACCTCAGGATGTGAAACAGGAACGTCTTGATCGTCTGATGTCGCTTCAAGAGGAGATCTCGCAGGAAATTCAGGAATCGAAGGTAGGTAGCATTATGCGTGTGATAATTGATCGTGAGGATCAGGAATATTACATTGGACGAACGCAGTTTGATTCTCCTGAAGTTGATCCGGAGGTACTTATCAAAAAGACCGAAGATGCAAACATGAAGCGCGGAGAATTTTACGAGGTAAAAATCACTGCGGCAATGCCGTTTGAACTCATGGCCGAAATCGTATGACAGCGAAAACAGCGTTGGAATTATCGGTGACCGATCGTCGGGCTATTGCAATGTGTCTTCATCGCAATATTCCATTTGCCCTTACGGTGAGACCTGGTGGTACCCCCCGTTTTTTCGCATCTTTGCCGAGCGATGATGAATGTCGCAATGAATGGATGTCAAGCGATAAATCATGGAATGGATTTATAATCAACTTTTTCGCCAACGATGAGGACTATGTGGCAGGTGTTAGAGATGCATTTGACGCAGATGGAATCATCGCACACGTACAAGAGCATAACGATAGATTTCCTCCGTCGCTAATTGAAACACCGTGTTCAGTTTCAACGGAGCGTCTGAAATACCTGTCTGTGGCCACAAGTATAGTTGCACGTCTGAAGCGTGATGGTGGTAAAACCGTGCTGTCGCGTGTGATCATAGATCGTTCAGATCGGGATTTAGTTGATGTCGCCCTCAGTTATTTCAGTCTGTTCCCAGACACGTTCCGTTATTTGTGCTTCACGCAAGAGACAGGAATCTGGCTCGGTGCGACCCCTGAGACTGTGGCTGATTACACGCTCTCAACCGGATTGTTGCGCACAATGGCTCTTGCAGGCACTATGTCGGCTGATGAAAAGCAGTGGAGTGTGAAAAACATCGAGGAGCATGCGTTTGTCACTTCGTATATCTGTTCATGTCTTGAGGATCTTGGCGCAAATGAAATATCGTGCGGTGAGCAGCGCGACGTGTGTTTCGGGGTCATAAAGCATCTGTGTACTCCCATAAAGGCAAAGCTGCGTGGCGCAGACCCGCGGAAAATGTTGTATGCTTTAAGTCCAACACCTGCTTTGGCGGGATCTCCAAGGGAAAGAGCAATATCCGAGATCTTTCTGTGTGAGACTCATAACCGACTATGTTATGGCGGTTTTGTAGGCTTGAAAGAGGGTACAAAACTTCAGACATGGGCCAATCTTAGGTGTGCGGCTGTGTATGGCGACACATATTACATATATGCAGGAGGCGGTCTCACATCGCGCTCAATACCTAAGGATGAATGGGATGAGGGAGAGGCCAAAGCAGCAAAACTACGTCAAGCTATAAAAGGATAGGAAGATAAATCATTAACCGTAAATTATAAACCGGCGGAAAATGGATAATAAAAATAAGACAGGAAAAGTAGTGCTGATTGCAGTAATAGCGTTGGCAGTTGTGTTTGGCGTGTCATTCATCCCTCTTGAAAAATGGAGCGGCGGTCGTGTCAAAGATTTTTCTCTTTTCCGTGATATATTGCCCGACTCATTGCTGTCGTCAGATGGAGGTGACAGTGTTGAGCAGATCGATCCTGAGCTATTGAAGGCTCAACAGCAGGCATCAGCTGTTGCAGCGCAGCTCGATGAAAACGGTCAGCCCATATACAATGATTCCATAATTTCAGATGTGAAGCCTACCCGAGTTGGAGATATGACTGTCATCGAGGATTACACAGTTGGAGAGGTGGGTCTCTATCACATGAAGAAAGCGTTGCAGGAAGGACGGCTTGCCCGCATGACTGTGCTTGGCGACAGCTATATCGAAGGTGATATATTCACTCAGAATCTGCGTGAGAACCTTCATGCTGTATATGGTGGTTGCGGTACCGGATATATGAGCATGCACAGTGATTTTCCCGGATTCCGCCGTTCGGTGACTCAGGGAGGAGAGGGGTGGATCGAGTATTCCGCCGCAAAGAAGTGTGATCACAAATATGTGGGTGTGTCGGAACATTATTATATGCCCAAAGGCAATGCTCTTGCGACATATAAGGGTGTCACTGCGCTCAAGCATGTCGATCAGTGGAATGTGTCGCAATTTCTGTTTATAGCGCCAGAGTCGACCACGATAATGGTGAAAACGACTGCAGACTGGGTGGAGTATCCGGTGACTGGTTCGCCTGATGTGCAATCGATAACCGTTGAAGGCCTGACCGGTGAATTTGATGTACGCACATCCAGTCGCAAATTGGTTGCTCTTGGAGTGTGGCTCGATGGTATCAAGGGAGTGTCGGTTGATTGCATGTCATCACGTGGCTACTCAGGTGTAACCTTATCTAAGGTCAGTGTGGAGCTGTGTCGGCAGATGGCAAAATATGTCGATTATGATCTGATTGTGCTTGAATTCGGCATAAATGCCATGACGTCCAAGCAGACAGACTATACGATATATGCAAATAAGCTTGTTGAGGTCATAAACCATGTGCGTCGTTGCTATCCTTCTGCGGATATACTGCTGATGGGCATCGGAGACCGAGGCGAGAAGGTGGCCGGAAGCGTCAAATCGATGCGTTCTGCTCCCTATATGGTGCAGGCGCAGCGTGATGCCGCCCGTCGTGCACATTGCTTGTTCTGGGATACCCGCGATGCTATGGGTGGAGATGATGCCATTGTAAGATGGTCGTCGGAGGGCAAGGCCAATAAAGACTACATCCATCTCACTCACAAGGGTGGAGCTGATCTTGCTGGTTTGATGTTTAATGCAATGCAGCAGATGCTTAAATGAATATTATGAATCTAAGACATATTATGGTCATGGCACTGTCAGCTGCCCTTGCGGCGGGAATCAGTGTGGAGACTAAGGCTCAAGAAATTCCGGGCATATCAAAATCAGAGGTAGATGATGAAGATGATGCGGAGGAAGAAGATATAACTGAAGAGGACAACGATGATGCTGACGTGCGGGAGAACGCTGTCATAGACTTCGGTGAGATCAATGGCGATGATATCGACATACCTGTTCCATCGTTCATCAGGCAGAATCACAATCACATTATTTTCAATGGAGCTGACTGGTCGTCACTTCGTCAGGCATTTGCATCAGCTGCCACACGCCCTGTGAGCATTGTGCATATCGGTGACAGTCATATCCAGGCGGATATCAACACGGGTACTACGCGAGATCTGTTGCAGTATGATTTTGGTAATGCAGGTCGTGGAATCATTGCTCCATTGAAAATGTCGGGAACAAATCAACCGTCGGACTACACTTTCTCGAGTTCGGATCGTTGGAATGCGGTAAAACTCATGAGTCGTACATGGGATCGCCCGGTCGGATTTACCGGTACATCGATCCATCCGGCGATGCAGTCGAGCCAGATTACTGTCGGCACATCGGAGAGCGATGACTACGATCCTTTTTCGACTGTCACAATCTTTCATGGAGGTAAGATGACGATTGACAATGTCGTCAATTCGCTCGGCGAAAAGGTGCATTTCAGATCAATACCATCGCGCGACTACACACAGATCATCATGGCGTCGCAAGAGACTAAAGTGACCGTTTCGTTCTCTTCGAAGGGTGATCTCACTATATACGGTGTGTCGCTCGGTGGTGGGCGTCCCGGAGTGTTCTATCATGCAATAGGCAACAACGGAGCTACCTATGCAACATATAACCGCATCGGAAATGTCGGCCCCGGCATTGCGGCTCTACAGCCGGAACTGGTGATAATATCATTAGGAACAAACGAGGCGTTTGGACGACTTGACACATCTACGTTCCGTAGCACTATAGACCGTCTGGTTCAAAACATCCGTACATCTAATCCGGCGGCACAAGTACTTTTGGTCACGCCTATGGAGTGTCAGCGTTCGACATACAAGACAGTGTCGAAGAAAGTCAGGACAAAAGGCCGACGCACAAAAAGTGGAAAGCGTCGCAAGGGCGGCACGCGTACGGTAAAATCAAAGGTGAAGTCTTACCAACGCAATGCCAATATACTGCCTCTGCGCAATGAGATACTCAATTATGGCCGTGAGAATGGGGTGGCGGTTCTTGATTGGTATGAGGTGGCTGGTGGTGCAGGAGCTTCAGATGTATGGATCAACAACGGTCTGTTCGCTAAAGATCGCGTTCATCACAGTTATAAAGGATACCATCTTCAGGGACGCTTGTTATACGACGCCTTGATCGACGCACTTAAAAATAATCAGTAAACTATTTAGCTTGCTCCCGTGCAACAGCCTACAGTAGATATAGACAAACTGATCGATGTGTTGAAATTCGACGGTGCAAACCCGTTGCTGTTCAACACAGGTCTGTTTCTTATTCTTTTCGTCGTATTTCTCGGAGTATACCGTTTGTTGCGGCGTTTTCACACAGTGAAAATGATCTTCGTGATTCTTTTCTCACTGTATTTCTATTATAAATCGTCGGCGGAATATTGTTTCATTCTGCTTGGCGTGTGCGTTTCAGACTATGTGCTAGGAATTCTTGCCGGAAATGCTCGTCATAATTGGGAGCGCAGACTGGTGGTAGCTGTCAATGTGTTGCTCAATGTCGGAATGCTGGTATATTTCAAGTATTTCAATCTGTTGCTTGAGACAATATCTCAGTTTGGATCGGTTAAATTTGACGCACTCGACATAGTGCTGCCTGCCGGTATATCCTTTTTTACGTTCAGGTCAATAAGCTATATTGTAGACATATACAGAGGGCATATACAACCGTGTAGAAATTTCCTCAACTATACGTTTTACCTTACATTTTTCCCGCCGTTGCTTGCCGGGCCTGTGGTGCGGGCAAAAGATATGCTTCCACAGGTAGAGGCAAATCCTGTGGCAAGTCATGCTATGGTCAGCGAGGGAATATTCTTGATAATCGCCGGCTTGATAAAGAAAGTAGTAGTGGCTGACTTTATCAGTGGTAATTTTGTAGATCGAATCTTTGACAATCCCTCCCTTTACAGCGGTTTCGAGAATCTTATGGGTGTGTATGGTTTCACCATTCAGCTCTATTGCGATTTCTCGGGATATTCTGACATGGCAATAGGCATTGCGTTGTTGCTCGGATTCAGGTTTAAAGACAACTTCAATTCACCATTCAAGTCGCAAAGTCCAACAGAATTCTGGCACAGGTGGCACATATCTTTGTCGACGTGGCTGCGCGACTATGTATATATTCCCCTCGGAGGCAACCGTTGCTCAAAACCACGCGCATATTTTAATCAGTTTGCCACAATGCTTGTCGGAGGTCTGTGGCACGGAGCTTCATGGATGTATGTGATTTGGGGCGCTCTGCATGGACTAATGCTGGTTATACATAAATTTTTCAAAGGATTATTTCCGAAATTGCCAGATCATAAGAAAGGGTCATGGTGGCGAATGACAGCCAACATGTTCTTGACATTCAATCTTGTCGCATTTATATTTGTGTTTTTCCGCATGCGGTCGCTTGAAAATGCCCGGCAGATGGCTCATCAGATATTCCATGATTTTCATCTTGCTGTAGCTCCGCAATTCATTGCCGGATATTTCACTATAATTCTCGCCATGATGCTCGGATATTTCCTGCATCTTGCTCCCGCATCATGGTCGGCACGCTGTAAGCGTGCATTCACTGCTGTTCCGTTCTGGATTCAGGCTATCATTCTTGCGATAATCATTCTAATTATAATTCAGGTACGCCAGAGTGATATTGTTCCGTTTATTTATCTGCAATACTGATGTCAAAGCAAGAGTATATTGAGCGCAACCGGCAATGGTTGTGGGAGAAAAGCGCCGAGCCGGGAGTTACTGTTATTGACAGGGGCATATGCTATAAGGTTATCAAACATGGCAACCGGTCGCTGCCCTCGCCCAACAGAGGAAGTGTAGTTACAGTGCACTATACAGGAAAGACTATCAATGGCAAGACTTTCGATAGCAGCAGATCGGGTGTCGCTCCTGCCTTCAGGTTGAGAGAGCTAATCCAGGGATGGATTATAGCACTCCAGCAAATGCACCCTGGAGACAGGTGGGAAGTATATGTTCCGGCTGAGATGGCATATGGTCGCATATCGCAACCGGGAATCCCAGGAGGATCGACTCTGATCTTTGACATAGAGTTGATCGCTGTCAACTAAAATCACACATTGCGGGATATACTATCAAGTATATCCCGCAATGTGCATTGAATATAAAAATACTCAGAATTCGCTTGAGAAGTGGAAGCGTATTTTGGGAAAATCCTGACGTGCCATTGTCAATACGTAGCTGCTGTCAGCAAGAAATACATCCCGGCCTTCGATATCAGTAGCCATGAACTGATGTTTACGCTTCTTGAAGGCGGCAAGTGCCTCGGCATCATCGCTTTCAATCCAGCATGCCTTGTAGAGCGATATCGGTTCCCATCGGCAGCTTGCTCCATATTCATGCAGCAGACGGTACTGTATAACCTCAAATTGAAGTTGACCGACAGTGCCGATGATTTTCCGGCCATTGAATTGATTTGTAAACAGCTGTGCAACACCTTCATCCATCAGTTGACGAATGCCCTTGTCGAGTTGTTTGGCTTTCATGGGATCGGTGTTTTCAATGTATTTGAACATTTCAGGCGAGAAACTGGGCAGACCTTTGAAATGAAGGTTTTCGCCCGATGTGAGTGTGTCGCCTATTTTGAACGATCCGTTGTCAGGCAAGCCTACTATGTCGCCTGGCCATGCTTCGTCGACAATATTTTTTTTCTGTGCCATGAATGCCGTTGGAGCAGCAAATTTCATGATCTTGCCGCTGCGCACGTGTTTGTAGCCGGAGTTACGCTCAAATTTACCCGAACATACTTTTACAAACGCTATGCATGAGCGGTGGTTGGGATCCATGTTTGCATGTATCTTGAATACAAAACCGGTGAATCCTTCTTCCTGAGGGTTTACTTCCCGCTCTACAGCCTCAATAGGGCGGGGTGACGGTGCTATCTCCACAAAACAGTCGAGCAATTCCTTAACACCAAACGTGTTCAGCGCTGAACCAAAAAACACCGGAGCTAACTCACCCTTCAGGTATTCCTGAGGATCAAATTCGGGATACACACCATCGATCAACTCGAGATCTTCGCGTAGTTTTGCTGCATCGTTTTCGCCTACCTCGGCATCGATGCGCGGATCATCGATATTGTCGATCTCCACACGTTCGCTCACCTTCTGTTTATCGGGCTTGAATAGATCGAGTGAATGCTCATAAATATTATATACTCCTTTGAACTTCGCTCCAATATTTATAGGCCATGACAGAGGTCGTACCTTGATTTTAAGCTCGCTCTCGAGTTCATCGAGGATATCGAAAGGATCACGCCCCTCACGGTCGAGTTTGTTGACAAATATGATTACGGGAGTGCGGCGCATGCGGCACACTTCCATCAGTTTTCGGGTTTGCTGCTCCACGCCTTTAGCCACGTCAACCACGATGATTACCGAGTCGACAGCTGTAAGGGTACGATAGGTGTCTTCGGCAAAGTCCTGGTGACCGGGGGTGTCGAGAATATTTATCTTATAGTCACCGTAGTTGAATCCCATCACTGATGTCGCAACAGAAATGCCACGCTGCTTCTCGATTTCCATCCAGTCGCTTGTGGCCGTCTTTTTTATTTTATTGCTCTTGACTGCTCCGGCGATATGTATGGCACCGCCGAAAAGCAAAAGCTTCTCGGTGAGAGTCGTTTTTCCCGCGTCGGGGTGTGATATGATGGCGAATGTGCGCCTACGGTTTATTTCTTCTGTCTGTGTAGCCATTTACTGATTGCTCATTTCCTTAATACATCGTTCGAGTGACTCTTCCCAATGTGGAATCTCAATACCGAACGACACCTTGATTTTCTCTTTGTCGAGCACGCTGAATGGCGGACGCTCGGCTGCGGTTGGATAGTCTGATGATCTAACCGGCATGACTGCACATCCGGTTATGCCGGTCAGTCTGTGGATAGCCTTGGCAAAGTCATACCATGAGCATACACCTTCGTTGCTGAAATGATATACACCCGGTAACCACTTGGGAGCACGCAGAATTGTAAGAATCATCTTTGCCAGATCGGCAGCGTGTGTTGGGGTGCCGATCTGGTCATAGACTACCTTTATGCGGCTCTTCTCTTGTCCAAGTCTTATCATTGTCTTGACGAAATTATTTGCGCCAAGAGCTGAATAGAGCCATGAGGTGCGCACTATGATAGTGTCAGGACATATCGACAGCAGCAGTGTCTCGCCCTTGCGCTTCGTTGTACCGTAGCGTGATCGCGGGTTTACCGTATCGCCTTCGCGGTATGGTTGCCAGGAACGGCCGTCAAACACATAGTCGGTGGATATATGCACAACTTTTGCTCCGCAATGTTCGGCGGATCGTGCGATATTCATCACAGCGTCGGCATTGATTTTTGAACACAGCAACGCGTCCTCTTCGGCACGGTCGACTGCAGTGTAGGCCGCGCAGTTTATTATGTGTGTCGGTGCGCAGTCAGACACAAATCGCTCTACAGCGTTAGCATCCGTTATGTCCAAAGTGTCGGCATCGGTGTAGACAACCGGCACATCGGGTATCTCTGCGTCGAAAACACGGTGCAGTTCCTGTCCGAGTTGACCTTTGCATCCTGTAACAAGAATTTTCATATACTCGTTGTTGCTTCGGAGTGCAAAGGTAGCAAAATTAGCTCAGTTTTTCAACTCATCGCGAATGAATGGGGCCGTAGGCGAGGTGCCATAGGCTATCTCTTCCGGAGTACCCAGCGAGATGATGCTTCCGCCGTTGCTACCGCCTCCAGGACCCATGTCTATAATGCGGTCTGCGCATTTGAGCACGTCGAGATTATGCTCAATTACAAGAACAGTGTTGCCACGGTCAACGAGGCGGTTGAACACGCTCATGAGCACTTTGATGTCCTCAAAATGCAGTCCGGTTGTAGGCTCATCGAGTATGAACAAAGTGCGGCCAGTATCGCGTTTGGCCAGTTCTGTGGCAAGTTTCACCCGTTGGTTTTCGCCTCCTGACAGCGTTGACGAAGGTTGGCCGAGTTTTATGTACCCCAATCCGATGTCTTGAAGCACTTTAAGTTTGTGAAGTATATTTGGTACGGACTCGAAAAACTCTACTGCACGGTTGATGGTCATATCGAGTACATCGGCTATCGACTTTCCTTTGAAGCGCACTTCAAGAGTCTCGCGGTTGTAGCGCTTGCCGCCACAAGTCTCGCATGGCACGAGCACGTCGGGCAGAAAGTTCATCTCAATCGTCCGATAGCCGTTACCACCGCAAGTCTCGCATCTGCCTCCGCTCACGTTGAATGAGAACCTGCCTGGTTTATAGCCTCGCAATTTGGCCTCTGGAAGATTGACAAACAAAGCACGGATGTCGGTAAACAGCCCGGTGTATGTTGCAGGATTGGAGCGTGGCGATTTGCCGAGAGGCGATTGGTCAACTGTCACAACCTTGTCTATATTCTCTATCCCCTTTATGGAACGATATGGGAGTGGTTGAACCTGCGACCGGTAGAAGTGTGCCGACAATATGGGTTGCAAAGTGCCGTTGATGAGCGATGACTTTCCGCTGCCGCTCACACCTGCGACGCATGTGAGTGTGCCCAATTCAAGCCGGAGATCCACATCTTTAAGATTATGACCTGTCGCTCCAAATAGCTCAAGCACTTTGCCGTTTCCCGGACGACGATGTGATGGCACATTTATTGTCTCATTTCCGTTGAGATACTGTGCTGTAAGAGTCGACGAGGCAAGCATCTGACCGGGGGTGCCGCTGAACACTACTTCACCGCCTTTGCGACCGGCCTTAGGCCCGATGTCAACAACATAGTCGGCTTCAAGCATCATATCTTTATCGTGCTCTACGACGATCACCGTATTATTGGCATCCCGCAGCCGCTTCAAAGATCCGATAAGGCGTCGGTTATCGCGTTGATGAAGTCCGATGGACGGCTCATCAAGAATATACATCACATTGACAAGCTCTGACCCAAGCTGTGTGGCCAAACGTATGCGTTGACTCTCTCCACCTGACAGGGATGCCGAATTACGGTCGAGTGACAGATAATCGAGGCCGACGTCGACAAGAAAGCTAAGCCGGTTGCGTATCTCCTTGAGTATTTCCGCCGCAATAATACGGTGTGTTGGATCAAGCAGGTCTTCAGCTGTCGACACCCATTGCAGCAGATCGCTGATGTCCATACGGGTGAGATCACTGATATTCTTGTCGCCGATGAAATAGTGAAGAGCTTCGCGGTTGAGCCGGGCGCCGCCACATTCAGGACATGTAGTGTGGGAAAAAAACTGTCCGCTCCATTTTTGTGCAGCGGCGTTCGCTTCTTCCGACTGCTGCATTTCGATATATTTCACTATACCTTCATAGGAAAGGAAATAGTGAGATGTTGACATAGTGTCGGTTTTGAGTTGCAGACGCTCAGTCGTACCATTTAGTATGTCGTGTAGCGCTTCCTCGGGCAGATCGCGCAGTGGAGTGGAAAGAGTACAGCCATATTTTTCACAAATTGCTGCGATCTGCCAGAAAATCATTGTATTCTTCTGCTTTCCCAAAGGCACTATACCACCTTTGGCTATGGATACAGACATGTCGGGCATGATTTTGGCGCGGTCAATAAGATTGACTTTACCAAGACCTTTGCATACCGGACAGGCTCCCTGCGGTGAGTTGAACGAGAAGTTGTGGGGCGCCGGTTCACGGTATGAAATGCCGCTCACAGAGTCCATCAACAACTGTGAGTAGTGTGCAATCTCGCCGGTGTCGGCATCAAGTACCATCATTTGTTTGTCACCTTGGCGGAGCGCTGTATCTACTGTGTCAGATAGCCTTTCACGGTCTTTTTCTGATGGTTTCAGTCGGTCGATTACCACTTCGATGTCATGGTTTTTATAGCGGTCGAGCTTCATGCCGAATGTTATTTCCCGCATCTCACCATCGGTTCGGACATTAAGATATCCTTTCTTGCGCAATGTCTCGAAAAGTTCTTTGTAGTGTCCTTTTCGGTTTCTTACCACGGGTGACAGGATCATTATCCTGCGTCCCTCGTATTTGGTCAGTATCATGTTGACAATCTTCTCTCGCGTATACTGTACCATCACCTCGCCTGAAATATAGCTTCGGGCTGTGGCAACTCGCGCGTAGAGAAGACGTAGATAGTCATAAATTTCGGTTGTTGTACCGATTGTGCTTCGGGGATTGCGGTTTACGGTTTTTTGCTCAATGGAGATCACAGGACTAAGACCTGTGATTTTGTCGACATCCGGGCGTTCGAGGTTGCCGAGCATGTTTCTGGCATAAGCCGAGAATGTCTCGATATACCGACGCTGACCTTCGGCAAAAATTGTGTCGAAAGCCAGTGATGATTTTCCACTTCCGCTGAGACCTGTGATTACTGTCAGGCGGTTGTGCGGTATGGTAACATCGATATTTTTGAGATTATGCACTCTTGCTCCGTAAACTTCAAGAGCTGTCTGTGCCTGATATGTTTCTTCATTATGCTTCATCGCGAGATCCAGTTGCGGTTGTGCACATGTGTCTTTATCAAGCGGCGGTCAAGAGAATTGTCTGTCGGAATGTTGATTGTGTAGGTTTTTCCCTGTTTATTCGGGAGAGATCGCGAGCGTATCCAAGGATTGTGCTCACGGAGCAGGTAATAGGTTGTGCCGTTTTCTGCTGCCCATTTGGCCCAATCGTCTACTGCACCCGATACGTTCACCGTGCGGTATTCATACGGCTGATACAGTTGGTCGGCCGACAGTGTGAAACCAAACTCTGGAGCATGCTCCATAAGCAGCTTAGCGGCGATAAGTCGATAGATATAGCGCATTGTCTCATCAGCAAGCCATAGGTCGTAGGCCGACTGCACCTGCTGATTGGTTAACTCCGATGATACGCGTCCCATGCCGGCATTGTAACTCGCGGCCGCGTTCTCCCAGTTTCCGCCATAACGATCGTAGGCTTTCTTCAAATATCGACATGCAGCCTCGGTTGATTTTACCGGATCGAAACGCTCGTCAACATATTCATTTACTTCCAGCCCATATTCTTTGGCTGTCGATGGCATGAACTGCCATAATCCGGCGGCTTTGGCCGGAGACACGGCTCTCGGATTGAGTGTCGATTCTATACAGGCCAGATAAAGCAGGTCAGCAGGTACACCATTCTTTTTAAGGATTGGCTCCATGACCGGGAAATATCTATTGGCACGTTTGATTTGCAAAAGGGTGTTGCCGTGGGTATAGGCCATGGCTGTAAGCTCACGGTCGAGCCGCTCATACATATCTGTGCGGCTCATGTCAATTTTCTTTCCGGCAAATTCCACTGTAGATGGTATGCGAGGATTACGGATGTCAGAAAAACCTGATTCCTCCGCTCCAGCGATCAGTGCCGGAGTAAGAGACATTAATGTTATGCCAAATATTAGGGATTTCATTTGTAGTCAATAATGTTTATATCACCTGAAAGGTTGTACTTGCGACCGTCGGCACCGCGCGCCTTGATTGTGTAGTAATACACGCCTGCCGGCACGAGTTTGCCTCGATATTTGCCGTCCCAACCTTGCGATGGGTCGGTTAATGAACACATTTTCTCGCCCCATCGGTTGAATATGTGGCATTCGAAGCTGACGATTGATTTGTAGCTAACCTTCCATTGGTCATTTACCCCTTCCGATGCCCCCGGAGAGAAAGCATTGGGACAGAGCAATGATGATTCGCCGATGTTGATCTGATATGTCTCCCCGGTGAATTGACATGTGCCGTCGGCGTTATCACATACAAAACGCACATAGACGGTGCCAAGTTCATCAAATGTGTGTGTATATTCTGTGTCACTGACGCGTAATTGGATGTCCTCAAAATCGTTGTATTTTGAAAATTGCCATTCGGTAAATATTGCGGCATCGGTCACGTTTGCCACAAACTCAATCTGAGCCGGAGCAGATCCGCCAAGGGCGTCTGATGCGCCGCCAATCTGATTGTCATATGCTTCATTGAGCTGTGTTGCAGTGGTGTGCGCTTCAACTGATATTGCCGGGTAAGATGGTGATGTGATTGACTGAGGTTCGCCCCATGCTACGGAAAAACGATCGCCGGAGAGAGTGAAGTCGGTTGAGCACAATGGTGCTTGCGTCCGAATAGACCCCTCGATCGCGTCGATAGTTTCGCTGACGTCTGTGCGATCATATTGCTGCGAGTCCTCATTCCATTCCAGAGTTGTGTATGATAGTTTCAGTTCCCGCGACAATGTGAGTTGTCTACCGTTGATAGAATAATAATTTATAGGTGAGGCATTGCCTGCGATGGCCAATGCCGTTGTCGCGCAATCATTATCTGCGCCTATCATTAATGCGTCGAGCGACAGTGCGTGACGAGAATAATCGACTACCCAAAAATATGTGCGTTCATCGCCTTCTTCGACAATATAACCCATGTCGCCCTGGACTGATGAAAGAATAGACTGAGCACCGTTATGGCTTACCCCTTGAACAGGCTCAGCATAGCCACCACCGAGATTGCTGAAGCGATACCATGTTACTGTGGCATATTCATTGGATGCGTTGTAGGTGGCTGTTACACCTGACATGACATCGGCGACATATACGCCGGCTGTCAGACCAGATGTGGCCGGAGCGTCATAGTGGAGCACTTTGCGTCCTGTCGATGACGCCTCGAATGAAAGAGTTCCCGCGCTTGCAGGCATAGTGGCTGCAAGCGCGAGTAAGATTGCAATATATAAATTATGGATAGTCATGTATAATTGTTAACGCTGTCAGTTCACAATTATTTCATCGAGGAACAGCCATGCACCCCCTCCGGGACGTTCGTGCCGTTTGGCTCGTATTCTCACATATCGGGCTGTAGCATCCACACCTGTTACAGTGGCATAACGTCTGGTCACGGCAAGCGGCGCATCTGCGTTGGTTTCACTGCGCATTGTATCAACTGTGTTGAACTCCTCACCGTCGTTTGACAATGCAACCTCAACCCACTGTGGCAGATGTACCCAAGATTTGGGTGATTGCATGAAATCGACCATCACTGCGTTGACCGGCATTACCTTGCCGAGATCAACCGTAATATCGGCATCGCCTTGTATACCTTGCCAGTTGTGGTCAGAGAAATGCCAGCTACCGCGTTGTCCGTCAGTCAGTGCATTTTCGCCTCCGGCTGGATAAAGCGGGCTGTAGGGTGTGTTATAGATCACTTTTGCGCCACGGGCACGGTGACACACCGGTTTAAGTGACTCAGGGCGCAGGCCTACCTCCTGGGAAAGGTCGAATGTGTTGTAGCCACGCTGTTGCATCACTTGGCTGAACTGTTGAGCGCGACATCTGAAATCAGCATAATCTTTTTTACTTGCCGGAGTCCAGCCTGTTTCAGCGATGGCATATGCGCGCGGATAATACATGTATTCCGCATGTTCGTCTGTTACGACATATTCTCCCCACATGCATCCTTGTAAACCGAGAAGCTGCTCGTCGGTACCCGGTTCGAAATCATAAACCATTTCAAGAGACAGATAGCCGCCCTGTGAGAGTGGTTCTTTGTATTGCGCATCCTGTGCATTATTGAGGTAGCAAGTGTCGCCAGGAGCCATCACGACACGACGTCCCTGCGCTATCGCCTCTTTACCTCCCTTGGTTCCGCGCCATGACATTATGGCTGTGGCGGGATCGAGATCGGGATGCAATATCTCATCCCAGCCGATGGCCTTGCGGCCTTTACCAGCTATGAAACGCGCTATGCGGTTTACGGCATAGTTCTGCAACTGATCGACATCGGTCAAGTTCTCGTCCTTCATGCGCTGACGGCAATCGGGACACGTCTTCCATACTTCCTTGCCTGCCTCGTCACCTCCGAGGTGAATGTATTCAGACGGGAAGATATCGATAACCTCAGTGAACACATCCTCAAGAAACCTGAACATATTTTCCTTGCCAATGCACATGTCGTCATTGCCCACTGTCGGCTTGCCTCCGCATGCGAGTTCTGGATAAGCCGATGTCACTTCGAAACTGTGCGATGGCATTTCGATCTCAGGAACTATGTTGATGTGTCGCGCAGCGGCGTATTCCACAAGATCTTTAAGTTCTTTTTTTGTGTAGTATCCACCATAGGCATTAGGAGCAGTGCTTTCACAAAACGGTTGACCGTTGTCGTACCACAGTTGCCATGTGTGTTGCGGACGCCATGCCGCATACTCTGTAAGCCGAGGATATCCGGGAATTTCTATGCGCCATCCAGCTGCGTCGGTGAGATGCAGATGCAGGTTGTTGAGTTTTAGCATAGCCATGGCATCAATTTGTTTTTTCAGAAAGTCGATGCTTCTGAAATGGCGCGACACATCAAAATGTAAACCACGATAGCCGTATCGCGGACTATCTTCTATTTTACCGCATGCGATCTCTGTTGCATCAGGCTCGGAAAGCATTTGCAAAAGTGTCTGCACTCCATAAAAAGCTCCGGCTTCGCCGTGTCCTTTGATTGTTATTTGCTTTTTGCCGATAGTCATCTCGTAGCTTTCGCTGTCAGCCTCACCTATCTTTATCCTTAAATCGGCTTTTTCACCTTTTTTGGCAGGAACAAGCCTGGGTGCACATGTGATCAGGAATTCCTCGATGCGGCTGGATCGGGGTGATTCTATTGTATACCTCAATCCCGTAGCGGGGATTTTGAAGATATCGTTGCCGACAGTAGAAAAACTCGATGGCGCCGGGATCACATCACTGGCCGATACTGTTTTAGCGTGTAGCGGCATTGCTGCAAAAGCGAGAGCGGCGAAGCCGCAAACAAACGGTTTTATCATGATATTTGTCATTTCTGAGACAAAGATAACCAATTTTTTGTTGCAAAACACACAAAAATATTTGGACATATAGGCAATCAGTGTTACTTTTGGCAAAAGAACCAGCGTCACGCACACACCGACAATCTCATGAATAATAACGACATCACAGACTTTTTCATCAATCTGCTGAATGAGCATAAAAGCATAGACATTGCAGACTATGCGTTTAAAAAAGCCCTGCACGAGGATGCCGGCCTGCGCGACGAGTACTCGGAATGGTGTCTGGCTGTAGGAAGCAGCGAAAAAAACGGATTCCTCGATTTCTGCGAGGAATACATGAACAATCAAGATTCAATCTACGACTCGTTATCAGATTATAATGACGACTGAACATTGCGGCTCATGCCGTATGCCTGCCGAGTGGGAGACCGGAGGTGTTACTCTTGTGGCGTGGCCTCACGAAGCGACCGATTGGGCTGAAATGCTCGATCAGGTCGATAAATGCTATACCGGTCTTGTAGCAGCTCTTGCTGAAGAACAGTTAGTGGTAATACTAACGCCTGAGGTTGAACGTGTCAAGTCCTTATTAAGGAACATTGATCAGTCGCGGCTTCTGATTGTCGGTATAGACACCGATGATACCTGGACACGAGACTATGCCCCTTTGACTGTTATAGATGCCAATGGATGTTGTCGTCTGCTTGATTTCATGTTTAATGGCTGGGGGCTCAAGTTTGCATCCTCAAATGACAATCTTGTGAACAGTCGACTCAAGCAGATGGGGTTGTTCACAGCTCCGCTTGAAAACCATCGTGGCTTTGTGCTCGAAGGGGGATCGGTGGAATCGGATGGTAATGGAACATTACTTACTACTACGCGATGCCTCATGTCTCCCAATCGCAATGCACAAATGAGTCGCGAGGAGATTGAGAAGGTGCTCCGGGATACATTTGGTTTCACGCATCAGTTGTGGCTCGATCATGGTGAGCTTGAGGGGGACGATACTGATTCTCATATAGACACCCTTGCGCGTCTTGCTCCCGGCAACACTATTATATATGTGGGTACGCACGACACAACTGATTCGCACTATGCCTGTCTGCAACGCATGGCAGCTCAGTTGCGTGAGTTCCGCAATCCGTTCGGACAGCCGTATAATCTTCTTGAGCTGCCGCTGCCAGATGCCATATACGACGAAGAAGGTAACAGGCTTCCGGCTACCTATGCAAATTATTTAGTGACACCGACAACGGTGTATATGCCAGTTTATAATCAGCAACGCAACGACCGTCTGGCATGCGACATCATCCGCATAGCCTTTCCCGAACACAGGGTAGTGCCAGTAAACTGTGAAGCACTCATCCGCCAGCATGGTTCGCTGCATTGTGCTACCATGCAACTCGATCCAACTACAATCTGCATATGAAACGAATACTAAAAACCGCTATAATTCAGCAGTCGAATACGGCTGATGTAAATGATAACCGTCGGCGTCTTTGCGAACGCATCACTGAAGCGGCGGCGGCAGGCGCACGCCTTGTCGTGCTTCAGGAACTACATGACTCTCTCTATTTTTGTCAGACCGAAAATGTGGATAATTTCGATATGGCAGTTCCACGCAAAAGCGGCCCTGCTAACATCTATAGCAAACTTGCGGCTGACCTTAAGGTGGTTATTGTCACATCGATGTTTGAACGCCGCTCAGCCGGATTGTATCACAATACATCGTATGTCTTCGACATTGACGGATCGCTCGCCGGAAGCTATCGCAAAATGCATATACCGGATGATCCTGCTTATTACGAGAAATTCTATTTCACGCCAGGCGATCTTGGCTTTGAGCCGGTTACAACTTCTGTCGGCCGCATCGGCGTGTTGGTATGTTGGGATCAGTGGTTTCCCGAGGCAGCGCGTCTTATGGCTCTCAAAGGAGCGGAAATGCTTGTCTATCCAACTGCAATAGGATGGGAGAGCAGTGATACTCCAGAGGAACAGGAGCGTCAGTGCGAGGCGTGGACTGTGGTGCAGCGCGGTCATGCGGTGGCAAATGGGCTGCCGGTCGTGACCGTTAATCGTGTAGGTCACGAGCCGGATCCATCCGGACAGACAAATGGTATCAAGTTCTGGGGATCAAGCTTTGTGGCAGGGCCGCAGGGCGAACTGCTTTTCCGTGCTCCGTCTGATGCTGAATGTGTTGAAATAGTGGATATCGATTTATCTCGTAGCGAGCAAGTGCGTCGTTGGTGGCCATTTTTGCGTGATCGTCGCATCGATGCATACTCTGGTTTGCTTCAGCGCTATATCGACTGACCTAATTGATATACATTCAAAATCAGTCAGGGCTGCCGTTATCGGCAGCCCTGACTGATTTTGGTAAGCTCGGACACTTATTGCATGTGTGCCGGGCGTAGCAGATCGTTGACTGTCTTGACTGGATTGAAGGTAGATAATGGCACCTCTACGAATGCAGTAGACCAATCGCTCATAGCACCGTTCCACAAACCGGGCAGCTCCATTGCCCGCAGTTCTTTCCCATGACTTGATTTCGACGATATGAATCCTGTAGCTGGATCGATATAACGGCGCAGGTCATATTTCTCACCATGAATGTCTTTGATGTAGCAGACAAGATCTACAGGGTTGAAGTGAGTGGCCTTGCTCATCATCTCGCGATAGTCGGCACGTGAGGTGTCAATCTGATTACTTTCGAGCACTTGTGGCGAAAAAGACCCATCGGCATTGCGTGCGATGTAAGGGCCCCCTCCGGGTTCTCCCTCGTTTCTCACCATGCCGCACACGCGAAGTGGTCTGTCGAGCTTCGTTTTTATCCATGTCGCGAGATGCTGACCTTTTAGATCGTCCATTTCAGGGGCACTGATACATAGTTTCTCACGCATGAAGCATAGCATTTCGCATAGATCGTCGTCAGTGTATTTGGCACTATCGATCAAATTCAGATAGCGGTCTATGCAGTCGTGTAGCTCTATAAGATAGCCGCCGATCACTTGTTTATATCGAATTGTGTCATTTCGTTGGTTGTCAGGGACTACGTTGTCGATATTCTTTATGAATACTACGGCAGAACTGATGTCGTTGAGATTTTCAATCAGTGCTCCGTGTCCCCCGGGGCGGAGTAACAGTTTTCCGTCTTCTACGAATGGTGTATTGTCAGGATTTACAGCTATCGTGTCGGTTGATGGACGTTGCTCGCTCATCGAAATATTGAATTGCAGCCCATTTCGATTGGCGGCCGCAGGTACGGCCTCGGATAGTTTTTTGGAGAAGAGGTCGCGATGGTTGGCCGATACTGTAAAATGCAGATTGACTTGGCCATTTGCAGCAGCAGTTTGCGCTCCTTCAGCAAGTTGCTCATCAAGCGGTGTTCGTACACCGTCAGGATAGCTGTGGAAGTCAAGCAAAGCCTTAGGCAAAGCTCCGTAGTTCATTCCTTCGGGATTTACGATCGCTTTGATGATATCGCGGTTCCGGCCTTGCGTAAGCATGTCGTCGACGGTAGTTCCGTATAGACGGCTGATTGTTTCGCTGAGACGTGGATATAAGGCCAATTCGGTTATGTGCTCAAGCAACTGTTCGACATCCGAGCCCTTTGCCGGAGTGTCGGTCGAACCATTGATAAATTCGAACAGAGCCTTGAACATGCGCGATGCAGCGCCTGATGCAGGAACGAATTTAGTTACTTCTCCTCCGTCGGCAAGGTACTTCTTCCAACGTTCGATAGCTTTTTCCTCGTCTGCGGGCGACAGCACAGTGATGCCATCGCCTGCACGTGCTGCTTTCTGCACCTCAAGCCATGGAAAGCCTGTATTGAATCGATCTATCTGGGCCTCGGCCTGTTCTTTTGTGATGCCATGTGCAGCAAGCTGCGCAATGTCATCTGGTCGTAAAGTAGTCATGATATGTGTGTGTAAACAGGTGTGTGAAGATTCGGCGTATCGTTTTAGTCAAGATTTACGATATGGTGGAGGTGTTGGTATCGGCTTGTCATCGCTATCGCCGGTAGGAGTGTCGTCTGTCGGTGTAATATCTTCGGCTTCAACATCCTCAGCTTCGGGATGACGATCTGATTTATTCTTGTCCTGTTCCTCACGTGCGGCAAGAATCTCGTCGGTACGCGATACCCACGGACGTTTGCCGAATATCTTCTCAACATCTTCAGTGAAGATCACTTCGCGTGAGATCAGCACATCAGCAAGTTCGCCATGTCCGGTTGCGTGCTCTTTAAGTATTTGTTTAGCACGTTCATACTGCTCGCGTATGATACGCGATACTTCCTCATCAATCAGCCGGGCGCGCTCGTCGCTGTATGGTTTTGAGAATCCATAGTCCTGACCTGTAGAGTCATAATAACATACGTTGGGCAGACTTTCGCTCATGCCATAATATACAACCATGGCATAAGCTTGCTTGGTGACCCGTTCAAGGTCATTGGCCGCACCGGTCGATATATGTCCGAGGAATAGTTCTTCTGCGGCTCTGCCGCCAAGAGTGGCACAAATCTCATCGAGAAGTGCCTGCGAAGGAGTGATCTGACGCTCCTCAGGTAGATACCATGCGGCACCTAAGGCTTTTCCACGAGGCACGATTGTCACTTTTATGAGCGGGTTGGCATAGCGCAGATGCCATGACACAGTGGCATGTCCGGCTTCGTGTATTGCAATCGCCTTTTTCTCCTCATCTGTGGTGATTTTGGAGCGCTTTTCAAGTCCGCCGATTATACGATCCACGGCATCAATAAAATCCTGACGGTCAACAGCCGTCTTATTGTGGCGAGCGGCTATTAGCGCGGCTTCGTTGCATACATTGGCTATGTCTGCACCTGAGAATCCTGGTGTCTGACGAGCCAAAAGCTCAACATCGAGATCCTCGGCAGTCTTTATGCGGCGCAGATGCACGTTGAAAATTGCCACTCGGTCGTTGAGATCCGGAAGCTCAACATAGATCTGGCGATCGAAGCGACCGGCTCGCAAAAGAGCTTTGTCAAGAATATCGGCACGGTTTGTGGCTGCGAGAATGATTACACCGCTGTTTGTACCGAAGCCGTCCATTTCAGTCAGGAGCTGATTGAGAGTGTTTTCGCGCTCGTCATTTGCTCCCATGTTCGGATTGCGCCCTCGGGCACGACCAACGGCATCAATCTCGTCAATAAATACGATACAGGGGGCTTTCTCCTTGGCCTGTCGGAACAAATCGCGTACGCGTGAAGCACCTACGCCGACAAACATCTCGACAAAGTCAGATCCTGACATTGAGAAGAACGGAACGTTTGCTTCTCCGGCAACCGCTTTTGCAAGAAGGGTCTTACCTGTTCCGGGAGGGCCTACGAGCAACGCACCTTTGGGAATTTTACCGCCAAGGTCGGTATAGCGCTGAGGATTTTTTAAAAATTCGACGATCTCCTCTATCTCGGTCTTGGCTTCGGAGAGTCCGGCGACGTCTTTGAAAGTAACCTGAACCGGGCCGTCTTTATCAAATATCTTAGCCTTTGATTTACCAACATTAAATACACCTCCCGGGCCTCCGCCGCCATCTTTGCCGCTCATTCGGCGCATCATGAAGAACCAGAAAACCAATAGTAATATAATTGGTCCGAATGACCGTAGCAGACTGGTGTAGTCGCTCGAACGTTCGAATTTCACTTCGCCGGTGAATTTGCCTGTCGATTGCCATTCGTCAATTTTGTCTTGCAGCTTGTCGGCCGAAGGTATGTCCGTAAGTATCTTGGCAGTCTGACCTTTGCCGGAAGTAAATTGCTTTTCGTGGAAGACTTTCGAGGCCAACGAGTCAGTAAGAAATGCTTCGGCCTGATTCTTGTTCGTGAACACGACGATCTTTTTTACGCCGCCTGTGCCTACATATTGCTCAAATTTGCTATAGCTGACTTCCTTGGTCAGCGAGTTGTCATCGATATAAAGCATGCCGACAAGAAATGCGATCACAATCGCATATGCCCAGTACATGCTAAGCTTTATTACCGGCTTTTTCTTTGGTGTTTTGGCCATTTGATGGTGCAGTGTCTAATTGGTTGTTCAATCGAGGTCGGGAATTTCAGTAATGCGTGCGTCGTTCCACAGTTCCTCGAGATTGTAACGGCAGCGTACATCGGGCAAAAATACATGCACGAGAGTGTCGCCATAGTCGATGACGATCCATTGCGAGCTTGCATAGCCATCATAGTTGTATGGCTTGATGCGCCGTTGTTCGAGCAGTTGCTCGCGTATATTGTCGGCGATCGCGCTCACTTGTGTTGTTGATGTGCCTTCGCATATGATGAAGTTGCTTGCCGCCGCCGACTCGATGTCGCTTAGGTCGATAAGCGTGATTTTCTTTCCTTTGCGTTCACGGATACTATCCATGATGCAGTCGAGCATGGCATTGTTGCCGTCAGTTGATGATGTCATCAGTATAGTTGAATGTGATTCGTTATGATTTACAAAGTTAGTTAATTCTCTTAATCTTAAACAATCATGGTTGAGAAAAGTTACTCATAGCGTATTGATCTTGCAGGAGAGATTTTCGATATTATCTGACTCGGAAGAATCAGTACTGCTAATGAAACAACAATTACGCCGATGTTTAGCCAAATTATATCTGGCACAGTTATCTCGACAGGTACGTAGCTAAGGTAGTACGTTTCAGGATCAAGTGGTAGAGGATGAAACGTATACTGTATCCATATGATTGTCAGCGCAAGCAGATTTCCGATCAACATACCTCTAAGCACTATGCGCTCTGCGATAGTAATGAAAATACGGCGTATGAAACTGTCTGACGCGCCGAGTGCCTTGAGTATGCCAATCATATTCACCCGCTCAAGTATGATTATGAACAGACTCGAGATCAACGTGAATCCGGCAACAAGAGCCATGAGCAGGAGTATCACTGTGACATTGGTGTCGAGAAGATCGAGCCAATTGAAATAGTGAGCACCTCGATGGTGAACGTTATCAACTTGATATATGATCGAATCGCGACCTGTGTACAGTTCATTGAGTAGTGCTCCTTGCAATACTGCCGCCGCATTGTCTACATCTCCGTCGTCCAATCCGTTAAGTTCCACTCTGGTGCCCTCATCGTCATTGAGGCGATCAACGCTTTGCAGCAATTTTAGCGATGTATAGACGAATATCTTATCGTAGTCGCTAAAGTACGTGTCATAAATGCCTTCTATGGTGAGGTTACGCACTTTTACAGCATCATCTCCGAAAAAATATGCCTGTATGCGGTCACCGCACTTTAGCGATAGTTCTGTTGCAATGGCACGTGATACCACAATGGAATTGCGTGACTTTTCATCTGTATAGTCGGGCATCGAACCGTCGATTATATGTTGTGACAAAAAATCCGATCCTTTTGGATCACTGACACCTTTGGCCACAGCTCCTTTAAAGTTATCTGATGTCTTAATGATAACCGGACGAAGCGATGCAAGCCAATATGTCACATCAAATCCATTGTCACGTAGCTCTGTGATAGCTCGTGTCACGGTTGGATTGATAGATAATGGCTGAGGTGTAAGCGATGTCGATCCGGCTTCGATTGACATATCCGATGCCGGAGGCGGGAGTTGTATGGTAAGCTGTGCCTCAAAGCCAGTCACCTTACGTTTTATTTCATCTTTGAAACCGTTCATCACCGCCATCGAAGCCATCATGATGACTATCGACAGGGCTATTCCGGTCACTGCAACCACTATGCCGGTCGACGACCGCCGGCTGAAGTTGTTGTGCCCAAGGCCTATTCGTCGGGCGATGAACAGCGGAGTGGTGTTCATCAGCTGTATAGCTTTCCTCCTTTACGACCTTTTATGCCACCTTTGCATCCACCTCCCATAGAGAATATATTTTGGTCATAGCTCACTGTCTTGTGGCTCTGTTCGCGTTTGCGTTTGAACGCCAAAGACACCAGTTCGTCCATGAGTTTGTCAAAGGTAATGCCCGAAGCTTCCCATAGATAAAATGACAGCGAACCGGGTATGGTGTTGATTTCATTTACATATATCTCGTCAGTATCGGCATTGACCATCACATCAACGCGACTTACACCGTGGCATGACAATACTCGGAATGTTTCTCCGGCCAATCGCTGTATTTCTTTGGTCATCTCAGGTGTCAGGTCGGCAGGAAAGCGCTTTTGTGATGCCTGCATGCCTTTTGATCCAGAGCCTTTGGAGCCTCCTCCGCCCCCCATATATTTATCTTGATACGACAAAATCTCACCGCTTTTTATCGGCTCTTCGAGCACCGATGTGCGGTACTCATCGCAGTCTCCGAGAACAGAGCAGTTGATTTCCTTGAGATTTTCAACCATGTCTTCGACAATAATACGGGTCGAATAGCGTGAAGCATCCTCCACTCGCTCGAGCAATTGAGAGCGATCGGTGGCACGTCCGATGCCTACAGACGATCCAAGGTTGGCCGGTTTTACAATCACTGGGTAGCCGATTGTATCTTCGATGCGTCCGATCAGTTCATCCCGGCGTGCAAACCATTCTTTGTCGGTGAACCATACGTAGTCGACAACCGGAATTGTGCACTCCCGCAGGATCATTTTCATCGTGATCTTATCCATTCCATTGGCGCTCGCAAGTGTGTTGCATCCGGCATAGGGTATGCCTATGGTTTCGAGAAGACCCTCGAATGTGCCATCTTCTCCGTTTGAACCATGAAGCACGGGAATTGCAACGTCAGCATGTGTGAGCACCGCCGATCCGAACATCGGTTTCTTGCGGCGGTAGATGTTGAAGTCACCATATTCGGGATTCATGTATATTTCCGTACATTGGTCAAGCAGGCTTTTCATATCGTGGTAGGCCGATACGTCAGTCAATGCGTCACCCGTATACCATTTGCCTTGCTTGGTGATGTATACCGGGATCACTTCGTAGCGTGATCGGTCGATAGCCGCCATGGCCTGATTGGCCGATATCACTGATATCTCATGCTCGGTGGATCGTCCGCCGAAAAATACTGCGATGTTGGTTTTCATTTGAATGTGTCTGGTAGGTCGTTTTCATAAAGTACTGTGTCTCCGGGCGTGAGCAGAGTGGCAAGAAGAGCCTGTGCCTCGGCAAAGCTCTCAACCTTGTGTAGCGATGAGTCGTTCATGCCACCATGCAGCGCACCTTCAACTATAGCATCGCGGTTGGCGCGGTTGACTATTATGGCAATATCTGCCGATTGGGCTATTTTCTCGCCAAACGCAGCATTGAGTTCATATTGCTTTTCTCCAAGCTCAACCATCCCGGGTGTGACAACGATGCGTTTCCCGCCAGTCATGCCCGATAACACGTCAAGGGCCATTGCCGAACCCATAGGGTTTGAATTGTAGGCATCGTCGATGATGGTGATACCTGTCGGAGTGCGTTTAAGGTTGAGACGATGCTCCACCTGTTCAATTTGCTCGACTGCGTATCGGATCTTATCGTCGTCGACACCAAGATGTCGCGCCATTATCACCGCTGCAGCGAGATTAGATACGTTGCATTCTCCTACGAGGCGTGTGTGAAGACTGATCGAGTATCCATCAGGCCCATTGAGCGTAAATCTTGTGCCGTCGGAGTTGTATGTTATATCTGTAACATGCCATCCTGCATCCTGATTTCCAGCAACGCTGTAGCGTGCCACATCAGTATTGAGCACCTTTCGGTTGGCAATGTGCTCGAAATCGTTATTGACAACTACAAGTCCATCGCTTGGTATCGCGTCGGCAAGCTCAAATTTTGTAGCCTGTACATTCTCTATTGTTTTGAATGATTCGAGGTGCTGTGGCCCGACAGCCGTGATGATTCCGGCCTGCGGATTTACAAGCCGGCAAATGTCAGCGATGTCATCGGTCTGTTTTGCTCCCATTTCCACGATGAATACCTCATTGTAAGGTTTGAGATGCTCCCTTACAGTACGGATCACCCCAAGTGTTGTATTGAAGTTGCCGGGAGTCATCAGCGTGTCGTATTTTTCCGACAATATGCGATATAGATAGTGCTTTGTGCTCGTCTTGCCGTATGAACCTGTGATGCCTACGATTTTTAGTCCGGGCATTGATGCAAGGATCTGCTCTGCTTCACGACGATAACGGGAGTTTATGGCTTGTTCTACCGGAGTGAGCAACCAAAGGGATACTATTGCTACCATATGACTTGCGCAGTATATCGCAAGTGATGATATTGCCGCTATGTACAGAATTTGTGATGTAGTTCCACCGCGTCCGAAAAGCAAGCAAGATATGGCGATAATCAACAGGGATATAACAGTCATTACACCGTAGATGCGCCATGCCCGGCGAGTCATCACAAGCGGTTTTTTATAACGCATGCCTGTGAGTTTTATTACTCCGATTATGCTGATCAGGAACACAAGAGACGAAGATACAATCGGCACGCTCAGCATTGAAACTGCTGCAAGTGCCACGGCTACAGATAGCAGTCTGATGACGGATGTGGTATCGCCGCTGGATTTAAGCCAACGTTTATAACGGTCGACGCGGTATGAGTTCTGTTGCAGCATCGTCAGGTCACGACGAAACTCCATAAACATGTCGGCCAAGGCTGCGATTAGCGCGATAGCTGAGCATGACAGTTGAAACACTGATGAATAATCCATTGATTGTCGTTTGGTCTCTATGAATTTAGGAAACTGCGGAGTACTGCCGCAAACTGTACCGGATTGTCAAGAAAACTGTAATGACCGCAACCTGGGAAGCAAACCAGACCTGCTCCGGGTATCAGACGCTCCATTTTATGAGCGTCGGCTATCGGAGTTGCGGTGTCGTTTTCGCCCCAGATGAGCAGTGACGGTGCCTTGATATGAGGCATGAGGTGGCAAAGGTCTTCATTGACCACACGCGATAGCACACTTCGCATCATTGGCGAGGCAGCTGCATAATCGGCCGATCCTGCCTTTGCCCGTCGATTGTCGATCCATTGTTGCGCACGTTGACGTCCTAAAAGCAGCCGCATGATTCGTTTCGACAGTTTGAAACGGTACACCTTTAAGTAATAACGCAGGCTACGCCGTGGCTTCACGCCAGCGGCATCCACCAGAATAAGGCGGCGCACATCGTTGCGCGATGCGTACACTAAGCCAACGCGCCCTCCGAAAGAATGGCCAAGAAGTGTCGGGCAATCGATTCCCTCGCTGCTGAGAAAATGTTCCATCAGTTTTGTGTACTGTTCGACACCCCATACCTCCGGAGGTTCACTGCTGTTGCCGAATCCGGGGAAATCGACATTTATCACACGGCAACCGGCATCAATGCACACATTTTCGATCGATGCCAAGGTGGTGTGGTTGCAGCCCCAGCCATGCATCAGTACGATAGGTTGCCCTTCACCGCCCGAGTCGGTCCATGCGAGTTTTACTCCGTCAATTTCCTTTGTCTTGTCCATTGTCTTGCAAAATTACAAAAACTCCACCAACGCAACAAAATATTGATTGGTCAAATCTTTGGGCATAATAGAAGGAGCGCGACCTTTGCGGGATCACGCTCCGTATTGGTTATCTGTTGAAAGATGTCAGTGCTTGACAATAGCCAGTGTCAGCTTTTCATCGCCGGAATTGTAGTTTACGGATATCTCGTCGCCGGGAGCAATGTCGCTGCCGATGATCAGTTCCGCAAGTTCATCCTCGAGGTATTTCTGTATGGCACGCTTGAGCGGTCGTGCTCCATATTGCGCATCATATCCTTTCTCGGCTACGAAATTTTTGGCATCGTCCGATAGCGAGAGCTTATATCCAAGCGAGTCAATGCGCTTGTAAAATCCGGCGAGCTCGATGTCGATGATCTTGAAAATAGCCTCCTTATCAAGTGGCTCGAACATAACGATGTCGTCGACACGGTTGAGGAATTCAGGTGAAAAAGCCTTGTTGAGCGCTTTTTGGATCACTGAATTGGAGTAGCCCGAGTCTGTTGCGCCGGCTGGGGTGAAGCCTATGCCACTTCCGAAATCCTTAAGTTGTCGCGAGCCTATGTTGGAAGTCATGATGATAATGGTGTTCTTGAAATCGATACGGCGTCCGAGACTATCTGTGAGCCGTCCCTCATCCATGACCTGCAGCAGCAGATTGAACACATCGGGATGTGCTTTCTCTATCTCGTCGAGCAAAACCACCGAATAAGGACGTCGCCGCACTTTCTCGGTCAGCTGTCCGCCTTCCTCATAACCGACATATCCCGGAGGAGCGCCGACAAGACGGCTTACGGTGAACTTCTCCATGTATTCGCTCATGTCGACACGTATCAGTGTGTCGGCTGAGTCAAAAAGATATTCGGCAAGTTTCTTGGCAAGATGCGTTTTACCCACACCGGTTGGGCCGAGGAACATGAATGTGCCGATCGGTTTTCCGGGATCTTTGAGTCCGATTCGGTTGCGCTGTATAGCCTTTACGATCTTATCGATCGCAGGATCCTGACCGATGATCTCGCTTTTTAGCACCGTGCCCATCTCTTTAAGCCGCATACCTTCGGCTTGCGCGATACGCTGCACAGGCACTCCGGTCATCATGGCTACGACCTCGGCAACGCGATCTTCGTCGACAGTCTCACGGTGCGACTGGAGATGATCCTCCCACCGTTGCTTGGCCGCGTCGAGTTCGAGACGCAGCTTCTGCTCCTGATCGCGGAAAGCTGCCGCACTCTCGAAATTCTGAGCCTGCGCGGCGCGCAGTTTGCTCGCGCCGGCCTCTTCGATCTGTTCTTCGATTTGTTCGATTTCGCGGGGAACGGTGATGTTTGTGATGTGCACGCGCGATCCGGCTTCGTCCATCGCGTCTATCGCCTTGTCAGGGAAATTTCTGTCACTGACGTAGCGCTCGGTAAGTTTCACGCATGCATCAAGAGCCGCGGGCGTGAACGTGACATTGTGGTGATCCTCATATTTGTCCCGTATATTGTCGAGTATACGGCGTGTTTCTTCGGCTGTCGTAGGCTCAACCATCACTTTCTGAAAACGCCGCTCAAGCGCTCCGTCCTTCTCGATGTTCTTGCGGTATTCGTCGAGCGTCGTGGCGCCGATGCACTGTATCTCTCCGCGAGCTAAAGCCGGTTTGAGCAGGTTGGCGGCATCCATCGATCCGGCAGCATTGCCCGCGCCGACGATGGTATGCAGTTCGTCGATGAAAAGAATCACATTCTTGTTTTTGGATAGCTCATTGAGTATCGCTTTCACGCGCTCTTCAAACTGGCCACGGTATTTTGTGCCTGCTACAAGAGAAGCCATGTCGAGAGATACAACTCTTTTGTCAAAGAGGATTCGCGAAACCTTGCGTTGCACAATTCGCAGAGCCAGTCCCTCGACAATTGCACTTTTGCCTACGCCCGGCTCTCCGATCAGAACGGGATTGTTTTTTTTACGTCGGCTGAGTATTTGAGCGAGACGTTCGATCTCCACTTCACGCCCAACCACCGGATCAAGACGGTTTTCTTCAGCCGCCAATGTCATGTCATTGCCAAATTTGTCAAGTACGGGTGTGTCGTTGCCGCGTTGCCGCGGTGTCTGGGTCTGTTGGCCTTGCTTGGGTTGCTGACGATCTCCGCCTGATGACGGTGGAAGATCATCGTCTTCATCCTCTTCGTCGCCATCAGCATAGCCTGCTCCGGCTACCGGCTTGTCGTTGGGATCGCTCAGCTGCGAGAATAGAGCCTCGTAGCTCACGCCTGATTTTCGGAATTTTTCCATATATGGTGAGTTTTGCGCTTCTGAATTGTGGAATATAGCCAGCAACAAATGCTCGGGGCAAACCGTGTTGCTCTTGAGCATGCGGGCTTCGAGTACGGAAAGTTTGATGATTCGGTTTGACAGATCGCTGAGCATCACCGTCTCCACGGTCACAGGTGTATGTTGGCCGGTGGCAGTGTCTCCCTCAAGAGCAGCCTCGAACATCGCTTTATCGAGACTCTGCTGCAGTTCGTAAGCCGATGTGCCTGTACTTGCCGTCTCCACCATGCGGAACGCTTCGCCGTTGACGTCAGACATCAATGCCAACAGCAGATGCTCAGGCATGATATATGGATTGTTGTGGCGCACCGCCTCGTTCCGGCTTGCCATCAGCAGCTGTTTTAGCGTTTGTGAGAAATTTATGTCCATGATGAAATATTGTCTATGCTATAGAAACGTGGTTTGTAGCAAAAATTGTGCCAAAGCTGCGTGCTGAAGCAGCGTGTCTTGTAATTTTAACGTTCAGCAACATCTAACGGTTCGCCGAAACTTTGTCAAGTGTGAGGTTCAAGATCAAATTTGCGCTATATTGGCTATTTTACATCAAAATTTCGTATCTTTGTATGTTTGAAAACGGGGCAGAGTCCCGGTAGATTGCAAATAATCAAATCAAGATATTATCATGCTGGAAGAAGACCGCATTATAAAAATTAACATCGAGAACGAAATGAAATCGGCCTACATCGACTATTCGATGTCGGTGATCGTTTCACGAGCGCTTCCCGACGTGCGCGATGGACTTAAACCGGTTCACCGTCGAGTGCTCTTCGGAATGAACGAGATGGGCAACACGAGCGACCATCCCCATAAAAAATCGGCTAACTGCGTTGGCGAAGTGATGGGTAAGTATCATCCCCACGGAGATTCGTCGATATATGGCACAGTCGTGCGCCTCGCCCAGCCATGGGCGCTGCGGTATTGTCTCGTTGATGGTCATGGCAATTTCGGATCGGTTGATGGTGATGGTGCTGCAGCAATGCGATATACCGAGGTGCGTCTCCAGCGTATCGGAGAGGAGATGCTTGCCGATATTGACAGCGATACGGTTGATTTCCAACCCAACTACGATAATTCGCGTCGCGAGCCTGTAGTCCTACCAACCCGCTTCCCTAATTTGCTTGTAAACGGTGCTTCGGGCATTGCTGTGGGAATGGCAACCAACATGCCTCCCCACAATCTGACCGAGTCGATCAACGCAAGCGTGGCGTTGCTCGACAACCCCGATATGGAGATCGATGAACTTATGAAGTTCATCACTGCTCCCGATTTCCCGACAGGTGGTATCA
>CANOUR010000009.1 GCA_947570265.1 uncultured Bacteroidales bacterium
CGCGACCCTCAGCTTGGAAGGCTGATGCTCTATCAACTGAGCTACTTCCGCATCTCAAAACACATCTTTCAAATAAGAAAGATGCGAGATCGTATTTTTTTGTGGGCGAAGATGGATTCGAACCACCGAAGGTATAAACCAGCAGATTTACAGTCTGCCCCATTTGGCCACTCTGGTATTCGCCCGATACTTTTGAGCCTCTTGTCGGATTCGAACCAACGACCCCGAGATTACAAATCACGTGCTCTGGCCAACTGAGCTAAAGAGGCGTTCTGTTAATGTTCTCTTGCTTTGCGTGGCATTCATCCCCGAAAGCGATTGCAAAGTTAGAGCGAATTTTTGAAACCACCAAACATTTTTATCTATTTTTCCAGCCGCAAGACAGCAAAACACACACAACACACTATCAAGCAACCTATTACACAAATACAAAAAGTTCATTCAGATATAATATTTTTTATGCGACATGCGGTTTTCCACACATGTGCGCGCATCCGCGTGCTTTATCTTACCATATTTTTGACTACCTTTGCCAAACAGAGGCACCGACCTCCGACATCACCAGTAAAAATCACAAATCACAACACTGCATAATGGACAACAAAGTCACATCGCGTCTGGATGCCCTGCGCAAACGCATGGATCAGAATGGCATCGCCGCAACGGTGATACCGCAAACCGACCCACATCACGGAGAATATATCGCCGATCACTGGCAACTGCGGCGTCATCTGTCTGGCTTCACCGGTTCAGCCGGATCACTCGTGGTAACAGCCGACAGTGCTTTTTTATGGACTGACTCACGTTATTTCCTTCAGGCCACAAGCCAGCTCGAAGGATCAGGCATCGTTCTTATGAAAGAAGGTTTGCTGTCAACCCCTTCCATCGACAAGTATCTTGCCTCTAATATCCCTGCCGGATCAACTGTGGGCATCGATGGAATGCTCTTCTCAATAGATGAGACCCGACACTTGGCCGAAGCCCTTGCCCATGCCGGCATAAAACTCGACACCGGTTTCGATCCGGCCGACACCAGCGTGTGGCCCGAACGCCCCTCGCTGCCTCAGTGCGAGATCTACGTTCACGACATAAAATATGCCGGCCAAAGCGCTTCCGACAAAATCGCCGCCGTGCTGTCTAAGGCAGCAGAATATGGAGCCACATCGGTATTCGTCTCTGCCCTCGATGAAATAGCATGGACTCTCAACATCCGTTCAAACGACGTTGAATACAATCCCGTGGCTACAGCGCACCTATACCTGTCGGCTAACGGATCGGTACTGTTCACCGATCTCAACAAGATCACACCGGCCGCCGACGCCCACCTGAAACAGGCCGGGGTCGAATGCCGCCCATACGGAGAGATCCTGACATTCCTTGCTTCGCTCCCCGCTGAAGCGCGGGTGCTGCTGAGTGCATCGCAGAGTGCAGGCACAGTGTCGGCAACTTTAGGTGACCGCGCCGTCATCGGCTCGTCGGCTGTGGCAATGTTCAAAGCTGTAAAAAATGAAGTGCAGATCGAGGGCACACGTGCCGCCATGCTGCGCGATGGAGCAGCTATGGTGCGCGCACTGAGCGAGATCACATCGCTCGTAGCCGCCGGAGAAGCCCTCACGGAAATGGACATCCCCGGCATCCTCACACGCCACCGCTCAGCAGGCGATCTATATGTCGAAGAATCGTTCGAGACCATAGCCGGATTCGGCCCTCATGGCGCGATAGTGCACTATGCGGCACGCCCCGACACAAACTCATCGATCACTGCATCAAACCTGCTGCTGATCGACTCCGGCGCAAACTATCTCGACGGCACCACCGACATCACACGCACAATCTCGCTCGGCACCCCCACCCCCGAACAGCGCCATGACTTCACCCTCGTCATGAAAGGACATATCGCTTTGGCGCAAGCTGTATTCCCCGAAGGCACACGTGGACATCAGCTCGATGCGATGGCCCGAATGCCGCTTTGGAAGGAAGGTAAACTCTACCTCCACGGCACCGGTCATGGTGTAGGACATTTCCTGAATGTTCACGAAGGCCCCCACAGCATACGCCTCAACGACACCGGCGCGCCACTTATGCCCGGCATGATCACCAGCAACGAACCCGGACTATATCTCGACGGACGTTATGGCATACGATGTGAGAATCTTGTGCTGACCATTCCGGCCATGGAGACCGAATTCGGGCGTTTCTTCCGCTTCGAGACCCTCACTCTCTGCCCATTTGACAGAGCATTGTTTGACCTGTCAATCATGACACCCGAAGAGATCAAATGGGTCAACGACTATCATGCACGCGTATATGACGCTCTGTCGCCGCTCGTCGACGGCGACGCGCTCACATGGCTGCGCAACGCGACGCTTCCCCTGTAATCAAACATTAAACTACACAAAAATGGCTTTCATCATACCCGTACGCGGATTTACACCTAAAATGGGACGCGACTGCTTCATCGCCCCGACCGCCACACTTGTCGGCGACGTGACCATCGGCGACGAATGCTCGGTGTGGTTCAACACCGTGCTGCGCGGCGACGTCAACACCATCACCATCGGTGACCGTGTCAACATTCAGGATGGCTCGGTGCTTCACACCCTCTATGAGAAATCGACCATCGAGATTGGCAACGATGTGTCAATCGGCCACAATGTGACATTGCACGGATGCAAGATCCACGACTTTGCCCTCATTGGCATGGGAGCGACAGTGATGGACGACGCCGTGGTGGGCGAAGGCGCTCTTGTGGCCGCCGGATCGGTTGTGTTGTCGCGCACCCAGATCGGCCCCCATGAAATGTGGGCAGGAGCACCTGCAAAATTCGTCAAGAAAGTAGATCCCGACCAAGCACGTGAGCTCAACCAGAAGATCGCACGCAACTACCTGATGTACTCACGCTGGTACACCGATCAGGAACAGTCCTGACCGGGATCACCATAAGGCATCATATCACAGCGGGAATGTCAAGGCAACCATCGCCTGACATTCCCGCTGTCATTCACTGTCATCACATCAGTCGGCACGCTGCCGGCTTACTGTCGACGATCTGGCGCAACCGGCTTGAATAGCCATCCCAATCAGTGATCGGGCGCGTGGCCACGCCGCTCTCCATCGCTCCACGAGCCACCGCCGGTGCGACAGCCGTCAAAAGCCGTGGATCGAGAGGCTTCGGCAAGATGTAGTCAGCGCCAAAAGCAAGCGGCACACATTCATATGCTGCCCTCACCCGATCGGGCACCGCCTCTTTCGCAAGTTCAGCTATAGCCCTCACTGCATGAATTTTCATGGTCTCGTTGATCGTCGTTGCACCGCAGTCGAGAGCACCACGAAATATATATGGGAAACCGAGAACATTGTTGATCTGATTAGGATAATCACTTCGCCCCGTGGCAAAAATCATGTCAGGCCGGGTAGATACAGCTAGCTCGTAATCTATTTCGGGATCGGGATTGGCAAGCGCGAACACCACCGGTCTTGCTGCCATTGACCGCAGCATTGCAGGTGTCACCACATCCTTTACCGATAAGCCAAGAAACACATCGGCATCCACCATAGCCTCGGCCAATGTATAAATCTGACGTCCGGTGGCAAACTCCCGCTTCTGCGGCGACAGATCGCGACGACTCCGGGATATCACTCCCCTGCTGTCGCACATCACCACATTTTCAGGCTTGACGCCCAACGCAATGTAAAGACGGGTACATGCCATGGCCGCAGCACCGGCGCCGTTCACCACCAGACGCACATCCTCTATCTTCTTTTCCTGCAATTCAAGCGCGTTCAGCAGTCCGGCCGCCGAAATAATAGCAGTGCCATGTTGGTCGTCGTGCATCACCGGTATATCGCACTCTTCCTTCAGCCTACGCTCTATCTCGAAACATTCAGGTGCTTTTATATCCTCAAGATTTATGCCTCCGAAGGTTGGCGCGATAGCCTTCACCACCTCGACGAATCGGTCGGGGTCGGTCTCGTTGACTTCAATATCAAAGCAATCAAGGCCTGCGAAAATCTTAAACAGCAGCGCTTTCCCCTCCATCACCGGTTTACCGGCCAACGGGCCTATGTCGCCAAGTCCGAGCACGGCCGTGCCATTGGATATCACCGCCACCAGATTACCCTTGGCAGTATAGCGGTAAACATCACCCGGGGTTTTCTTTATTTCCTCACACGGATACGCAACTCCCGGCGAATAGGCCAATGCCAGATCGCGCTGTGTCGAATAGGGTTTGGTCGGTACGACCTCTATTTTGCCGGGACGCGGCTCGGCATGATAGCTCAGAGCCGCCTCTTTTGAGATTGTCTTCATACATGATTACAACAATCCTCGGCTCGATTTTGCTCATACCCTGTCGCCTGATGGCTTACGCCCCACTGCCCACAAGCCGATAGCCGCACACAGCGCCAGCATCACCACACCAACGATGAAGATGAAGTGATATGATGTGTGATCGACAATTATGCCCCATCCACCTGAGGCAAGCGCGCCTCCGGCGGCAAGCGCCATTGATATCACAGCATATATACGTGCGTAGCTCAAATTGCCGAAAACCGTGCGGGTGAGCATCGCTGTCTGCACAGTCACTCCGGCATAAGCCCATCCGAAAAGAAATCCACCGCCGACCGACATCCATATACCTGCGCTGCCGCCAATCAGCATCAGCAGTCCACCGATTCCGGCCACGGTAGTCACAAGCGAACCTGCCAGGCAACTGCGGTCGTTGATATGGCCGAGCGCAAGTTTACCAACCGTCACACCGGCCATCACCGCTGCGGCTGCGAGCGACGCCTGCTCGAGCGTAAATCCGAGATCTGTCACATAATTGGGTATAAACAGATTTAATGTCGAACACGCCATCATCAAAAACGCGAATACCACCAGACCCCACATCACCGGCATCTTCATGGCTCGTTCATATGGAATACCCGAGGCCGCTCCTCCACCGCCGCCATCGGAAGCCTGCGCAATCTTATCAGCACCGTAAGGCAGCAATCCTTTATCCGATGGCCGGTCGCGCAACAGCAGAGCCAGCAATGGTGTCACCACGGCTATGATCAGCACTCCGAATCCGGCATAGGCCCATCTCCACCCATAGTTTGTGATCACGGATGCGGCTATCGGATTAAACACCATGCCTCCGATGCCCGAAGCGGCGCTGCACACACCCATCAGCAACCCTACCTTGCTCACAAACCACCGGTTGATCAAAGTGGGGAAACTCAAATAGAGCAGAAAGGCCACAGTCACTCCCAGCACGCATCCGGCGGCATAGAATTGCCACACCTGTGTGCTTGCAGACATAGCCAGAAACGTCAGACCCATCAACGCCGAGTTGCCCGCCAGCAACCGGCGCGCGCTACCCCGCTCCATCAGCTTGCCCGCGAGCGGCAGCATCAGTGTCGATGCCACATACATCAGTGACATGTATATGCCGAATGCGCCGACACTCACGCCGAGATCAGTGCTGACCGGTCGGTAGAAAATGCCCGCGCAGCTGAACGACAGGCCGATATTTATGCCCATCATCAGGCAACAGCATACTACTATGACAAATCCGTAATGCATCGGTGGTGTGGATTATCGTTAAAAATTTGACGGCGCGAAGATAGCGATTTTCCGTCAGATAACCTCACTCCACAGGCTGACAAACGCGGTTGCAGCGTCCGCGCCACCACTGGACGGCCACCGCACCTGCGAAATAAACGGCCGACAGCACCCACAGCATATGCAACGGACGCGCCTGACCCGAAAGCGAGGCATTGTCGGAGTTGATGCGCACAAAACCCTCGAGCCCCCACGTGGCAGGCACGGCATCACCTATGAGAGTCCACAGCGGATTCATCGCATATCGCGGCCACGTAAGCCCCGACAGGAACAGGAAAACCACCGACGTGAACACGATCACAAGAAGCGATGTCTCGCGCTCGGTGACGAATCCCGAAAGCACTTGCCCGAACATCGACACCGCTATAAGCATCGGCAGCATGAGCAACATGGCCTCCCATATATCGCCATAGTGGGGCAGGTCAAACATCCACGGCACGATGTGAAGAGTGTAGATGAGCATCGGAGCATACAATATCAGATAGCATAGCGTCTTGCCAAGCACTACGGCCGATGCCGGAGCGTCGACCCACAAAGGGTCGTAGCCGCGGTTGCGCCTGCGGCGCTCGGCATGACCTCCGGCAATCATCGTTATGCCCAGGATCAGGCTCTGCTGCAGGATAAGCACAAGTATGCCGGGCATGATAAACGATGCGAAACCCTGCGTGGGATCACCGAGAAACACAGCCTCGGTGTCGATAGGCGACGCCATCGGTTCGATGGCCTGAGCCACCAGTCCGGCATCGTCGAGCTTCTGCTGCGCGATTTTCGCGCCGGTAGCGAGCTGTATATCGGTAAGCGCCACTGTAAACTGCCTGAATCGTAATAATAGACTCATGTCGCAGTAGAACGGCACAACCGCCTGCTCTCCATTGCCGAGCTTTTTGGCAAAATCCTGCGGTATCTCGAGAACGGCGAAACAGTCATGCGACGCCATGGCCCGGCGCGCCTCCTGCATGTCGGCAGCATGCCCTATGATATTGATGGCCTCGGTCTGCCCGGCCATCCTCACAAACTCACGGCTGCGTGCCGTGGCACTGTGGTCGACCACCACCACATCCATCTTCTTCACCACCTCGGGATTGTAGATGAGCGTGTATACCACCGGATAGAGCGTAGGCAGCGCAAAGAAAAACAGCAGCACTCCGGCGTCGGTGAACACCAGCCGGAACTCGCGGCGCCACACCTCAAACAAACCCGTAAACCACCGGGCTACAGACATTGTCAGGCTTTTCATAATCGGGGATTTTCAGGGAACATAAACCGGATTGAGACACCTCTTGCGCAGACGCCGCAACCCAGGCAAAGCCGCAAGCGGGAAGAGGAGCAGCGCGATATAGTAAAAACGCGAGTAAAACAGCGGTATACCATTGAGCGCCTGATCAATGTAGATCAAGAAATAATAGCGCAGCGGCACAATATAGCTGAATATGCCCAACCATCCATACATCTGCTCGACAGGGAACGAAAATCCGGTGATCGAGAAACTGAGAATGCCTATGAGCGAGCAAACGCTCAAAGCTATGCGCAGATTGGGCAGGATCTCGCAGACAATCACCGCAAACGCCTGACATGCCAGCACAAGAAGCAACATCGCGGCAATCATATGCCCGAGATGATTGTTGAGCGGGAAATGGTAGTAGCCATAAAACATCGACTGCATTGCCACACCGACGATTGAAAATATCACTGTCTGCGGCAGCAACTTGCCGGTAAGCGCCACGAGCATCGAGCCACCGGCATCGGAAATCCACTGTGGCGATGTGCCTCGCTTCATCTCATCACATATGCTGAACACAGTCATCAATAGCACCATCAGAGCCAACACACCCGGAACAAACGAGTTGCACAGGTAAATCGAATAGTTGAGCCACGGATTGCCCAACGGATGACTGTCGATCACCACCGGCTGAAGCATTGCCGATGCCTCCTGCGAATCAACGCCAACCGACGACATTGTGGTGACCACCATCGCCCCCTTTGTGGTGACGGCGGTCGTCTTGAAGCCTTTGAACGACATCGTGCCAGGCACGAAAAGCGACATATTGGAGTAGAACGACAATGTCGGCTCTCCACCGCTCATTGCCTTCTGCTGAAAACGGTAAGGTATATAGAAAAAGCCGAATATCTTGCCGCGGCGCACCTGTTCGAGCGCGTCGTTATAGCTCATCGCCTCGTCGGTGATCTCCACAAACTGGTTGGCCCGGAGCGATCGCGTGACACTACGCGACATAGCCGAGCGATCCATGTCGACAACCGCCGTCGGCACCGGCAGAGGCAAACCCTCGTTCATAAGGTCGAGCATGAACCATGCGCACCCCATCGGCACGATCATCATCATGAAAATGTAGATCTTACGCGATGCCAGGGAGCGCACCCCCCTTGCCAGTGAAGTTATCAACGATCTCATATACTAATCTATATCTCTTATCTGTCACTTGATGTAGAGCACCGTCATACCCGGGCGCATGTCCGGTTGCTGGTCGACAGGACGCGCCTTCACCTCAAACGTGCGGCTATCCCATTCACCGGTCGACTTTGTGGCGCGCCAGGTGGCATATGTGCCAAGGTCGCGTATATAGTATATGCGTGCCTTTATCTTCTTCATATCAAGAGCCGGCACCGTCAGTTCCACTTCCTGGCCGATCTTGAGTTTGCCCAGTTCTTCCTCGCGCACGTTGAATGTCACCCACTTGTCCTCTACCTTCAACAGACTCATGAGCGGTGCTCCGAGCGACACCAGCTCACCCGGCTCGGGATAGACCTGATCGATCTGACCGTCGCAGGGTGCCACCAGATATTGATCTTCGAGAAGAGCCTCCACCTCCGACACTCCGCCTTTGGCTACTGCCACCATAGCGGCCGATGCCGTCTTGTCCTCGCTCTGCGCACCCGATTTCGCCAGACTGAGCTGGCTGTCGGCAGCCTTCTCTCCGGCCACAGCCGCGTCAAATGCCGCCTTTGCCTCGTCGCGTTTCTGCTCCGACACCACTCCTTCACGATAGAGATTTTCCATGCGGTTGTAGGTCTTTTCGGCTATCACACGTGCCGCACGAGCCTGATTGGCCAGTTGCTGCGCGCTCTCGACAATCTGCACCCTCGTGCCGGCGTCAACCTTTTTGTCCATGGCCTGCGAAGCCGTCTCCATACCCTCGGCCTGCTGCAGTTTTGCCTCGGCAAGCGACGAATGGATGTGAATCAGCGTATCTCCCTTGTGCACCATGTCGCCCTCATGGACAAATATCTCCGCTACACGTCCGGGCAACTTGCCCGAGATGCGCACCGACGTAGCGTCGGCCTGACCCTCGATAAACGTGTCGGGCTCGCGCAGACAGCAGAAGCCTATGATTGCAAGCACGATAAATGCCACAACAAGCGATGCCAGCGATATCATCAGCAGACGATTCTCGCGTTTTTCCTCTTTCTTGGTTTCGGTATGATCCATATGATTGTTTATCTTATGATTATCGGATTGTCTTTTTTATTTACGCGTCACACTCACATCGATTTCCACGATTCAATATGCGAGAGTGCCGAGGCTCTTGGACAGATACACGTCACACATGTGCACATCGATGCCGGCATCGATTTTTTCAGATCGTGCCTTAAGCCAGGCTGTCTGTGCCTCCATCACATTCTGCACCGTCATCACGCCCTCTCTGAATCCAAGATTGGCCTGACGGAGATTCTCGTCAGCCTTTGTGATGTTAACGACAGTCATATCATAGGTCTTGACAGCCTCACGACACTTGAACGACGCCTGACTCACCTGCAGGTCGATCATCTCTTTCGCATCGTCAAGACGCAGACGGGCTATCTCGGCATCAGCCTTTGCCGCGCGATATTTATTGTAGTCCCCGCCCCAATGCCACAATGGTATGGTGAGAGTGGCTCCCACCGAGAACGCGCCTTTGAAATTCTTCTTGAAACCGTCATACATGTTGGGGTTTGAAAACGAGTATGCGCCCATCACTGCAAGGCTCGGAAGCATTGTCGACAGAGCCACCTTACCCTCTTGCTCGCGAATGCGCACACCAAGCTCCAGCGCCTGCACATCGGGACGCCGGGAATAAACGTCGGCCATATCATAGCCGCTTGCCGGAATCGACGAAGACTGCTTGGGAGAAAGCTCCACACCCTCGTCGGCAACCGTCAACGGAGTGTGCACCGGCAGTCCGCAAAGCTGAGCCAAAGCCATGCGCGACAACACCAGTCCATCCTGCACCTTCACAAGATCGACCTGAGCCGAATTGAGTTTCACATCGACAGTGAGCATATCGCTGCGCGTGGCCACTCCCTGCTCCACCATTGCGCTCACATTGCTGCGCAAAGTGTCGAGCAGTGCTATATAGCTCTTGGCAAGTTCCTCCTTGGCCCGCAACGACACCACCTGCCAGTATGCTCCGTCCACAGCATATATTATATTCTCGGCCTCGGCATCATGCATCTTCACGGCAAGATCCTCGGCAAACTTCGTGATCTTGTTCATTGCAACGATCTTGCCACCCATGTAGACTGGCTGTGTGAGAGTGACAGCTCCGAAAAAAACATTGTGGATGTCAAACGTCATCGCATCTTTCGGAATCAGCGCCACCGTTTCCGGCACATACTGGCCATTGGGCTGCTTGATCGGTTCGCCGGTCATCGGGTTTTTCACTATATTGAACTGATACGACTGCGTGGCCAGATCGAAACTCTTTGTGGGAAGCAACTGATCGCTGTCGAAAATCGACAGATTTCGCTGGTTGTAGACATAGCCTCCGGCAAAATCAAGCGCAGGCAGATATGCGGCGAAAGCCTGCTTTTTCTGATAGCCGGCTTTTGTGATGCCCTCCTTCATCATGCGCAGCTGCTTGTTGTTGTTCATTGCCATCTGGCGGCACGAGTCGAGACTATAGGTCTGCGCCAAAGCAGCCGGAGCGGCACAAACGATTGCCGCCAGCACGGTCGCAGCACCCAAAATGTGTTTGCACAATGACATATTACGGTAGTAATGAGTTGTAACGTGATATTTGTTTCACGCGTTGTTTTGAAACGCGACTGCAAATATAACCCTTCCGACACTAAATCTGTTGGATGTCGCGCAAGATTTTTTCGAGCAAAAGGGATGAATTATTGATCTATATGTCTTATTCAGGCAATATCGGCATCTTTTTTCGTCGCTAAGCATTGTGATTCATTTTTTTTGTTAATTTTGTGCCTGTCAATAATAATCTCCTAAAATAAACTTTCATCCCGTTAACATATTGATATGGACAAGGAATTAGACTGGGGCAATCTGACATTCGGATACGTACCCACCGACTACAACGTGCGTTGCTGCTACCGCGACGGCAAATGGGGAGAGATTGAAGTGTCGAGCTCCGACACAATCAACATCCACATGGCCGCCACCTCACTCCACTACGGACAGGAGTGCTTCGAAGGCCTCAAGGCTTTCCGCGGCAAAGACGGCAAGATCCGCATCTTCCGCCTCGATGAGAACGCTGCCCGCATGCGCCGCAGCGCCGAAGGCATCATGATGGCTCCCGTACCCGAAGAGCTTTTCCGCGAAATGTGCATCAAGGCTGTCAAACTCAACGAACGCTTCGTCCCCCCCTACGGCAGCGGCGCATCACTCTATCTCCGTCCCCTCGAGATCGGAATATCGGCCAAAGTGGGTGTGAAACCCGCCGACGAATTCATGTTCATGATCTTCGTCACCCCCGTCGGCCCATACTTCAAGACCGGCTTCAAGCCCTCTAACTACTGCATCATGCGCGAATATGACCGCGTAGCTCCCAAAGGCACCGGCCAGTGGAAAGTCGGCGGCAACTACGCAGCCGGCATCCAGGCAGGCGAACGTGCCCACTCAATGGGCTACAGCGCAGTGCTCTACCTCGATCCCAAAGAAAAGAAATATCTCGACGAGTGCGGCCCGGCCAACTTCTTCGCCATCAAGGACGGTGTATACATCACCCCCTCGAGCGACTCGATCCTCCCCTCGGTGACCAACAAAAGCTTCACCCAGCTCGCTCAGGATCTCGGCCTGAAGGTTGAACGCCGTCACATCGCCGTCGAGGAACTTGCCGACGTACAGGAAGCCGCAGCATGCGGCACTGCTGCCGTGGCATCGCCCATCGGCGAAATCGACGACATCGACACCGGCACAAAATATGTCATCGCCAAAGACGGCAACCCCGGCCCCGTCACCACTGCCCTCTACAACAAACTCCGCGCCATCCAGCTCGGTGAAGAAGAGGACGTGCACGGTTGGAACACCATCGTGGAATAACGACATACGGTGGACTACAACCGCATAATCGACAAATACTATCCCGCCGGATCACTCCGGCGGGATATATTTATACGCCATTCGCGGCAAGTGGCCGATCTTGCACTCGAAATCATGCACCGCAAGCACCTGCCGCTCGATCCCCACGACGTTGAGGCCGCGGCGATGCTCCACGACATAGGCATCTTCATGACCCACGCTCCGGTTATCGGATGCGAGGGCGACGCCAGATACATCTCCCACGGCTATCTGGGAGCACGGCTGCTGCGCGACGAAGGAGTCCCCGAAGAGATCGCACGTGTAGCCGAACGCCATACCGGCGCAGGCATTTCGGCCGAAGACGTGGCAATCATCGGGCACCCCATGCCGGTCGCCGACTATATTCCGGTCACACTGCTTGAAAAACTCGTGTGCTACGCCGACAAGTTCTATTCCAAATCAGGCTCGATGCAACGAAAGTCATTCCGCGCCGCGCGTGCCTCGGTGGCTCGCCATGGAGGTGACGGACTCGCACGTTTCGACGAAATGGCACGCATGTTCGACTGACACACATCCATTATTAATCGCACACAACTTCACGCCCGGCCACACACCGGGCGTTATCTTTGCCCGGCATATCCGACGTCAGACAAACAGCTACTTACACATATAATTAATAATATGCGCCACATCGACAAAATCATCATCCACTGCACCGCCACTCCCCGCCATCGCGACGTCACCGTCACTGAAATCGACTCCTGGCACCGGGCACGTGGTTGGAACGGCATCGGCTACCACTATCTCATCCGTCTCGACGGCACAATCGAAACCGGCCGACCCATAGATCTTGCCGGCGCCCACTGCCGTGGACAAAACTCACGCTCAGTCGGCATAGCCTACGCCGGAGGCCTCGAAACCGACGGACACACCCCCGCCGACACCCGCACCCCGCAGCAGCGTGCAGCCCTACGCACGCTCGTGGGCAGACTGCTCACATTGTATCCCGGATCGAGCGTACATGGACACAACGAATTTTCCAGCAAAAAATGTCCCTGCTTCAACGTCAGTGTCGAATTCAACACAAAATAGCCACCATCTCATCCAATTTCCATCAAAAATCGCAATTATTATTAATATTTTTTGTTTTATCCATTTTTTTATATTATATTTGGGCATTACACGACACACTAATCCGTTGCTGTCCATTTTAACTAAACGCACAAACCCTTCCCCACCTTCATTACACATCAAATTAATACATCACCTTAATACATCACCCTTAAATTTATCACAAATGAAAAAGTTAATTTTACTTCTATCTATTCCACTTCTATCCGTGGCATACTCATGCTCCGACTCTATAATATCAGAGCCGATTGAGCAGGAAAAGCCAATGCCGGCATCTTCTCTATCCGACGGGTTCAAAATCAGTATCGATAACGCGACAGAGATTGCAGACAGCGTTCTAAACCGTAAAAGTCGACCCGAAAGTAGATCCGGGAAAATACGTGACATCAAATACGTCCGCTCGGATATGTCCAAATTACGCACTCACGGAATCTCCGACACAGTTGCATACATAATCAACTATCCAGAGGGCGGCTTCGCAATAGTTTCATCAGACAACCGTATCGAGCCGATTCTCGCATACTCCGATTCCGGAAGCTTCTCGACCAACAACGAGCTGGCTATGGCAAATTTTGTCAATCGTATCGGGAACTTCTTATCTAAACGCGTACTTCAAACTAATTCTAACGACGGCGCTAAGCGTATTGAGACATCCGACATGCCATATTACGTTTACGGGCCCTATGTTTTCGGGGACTTGCACGGACAAGGAGCATTCGCCAAATATATCAAACAAGAAGAGGGCGAATCAGCTGTAACAAGTAGTGTGCAGGTGGCCACCGCAACTGTTATGATTCATTGCAAAAGCCCTATTTACTATTACCACCAAAAGGCGTTTAATCTTTGGGGTATACGCGGAGCTCTTGAAAGATATAAAAACCATGTACTTTACCCCCCCTATAATCCATCTTCATCAAAGATGCCTCCCATTCAATCTATTTCGTTTGATCAAGCCGTTGATCAGATTGCATGGTTATATTACTATATAGGCGAGGATATCCATGTATCTTATAAGGAAAACTACACATCAGCTTCATCACGAAAAGCTATAAATTTATTGAATGAGATTGGTTATCAGGTACCTACTACTCAAAACGAATACAACACGACAGATATTATTAGTGCTGTAATAAATCGGAATATCATTTACATGTACGCTTGGGATATTATAGGAAATAAAGACGAGCATGCATGGATTTGCGACGGTTGCAAGTATAAATTTTCCATATCGATGACCTCTGCCGATGGAAAGACCAGTAAAGTTATCGACTATTATGACCCATATCTTCACTGTGTATGGGGCTGGGGAGGAAATGGCAACGGTTATTATTATGGTGATATTTTCACTGTTTCCGACTCTGGTTCAGCAAGTGAGTTCGAAACATCAGATATACTTTACTCACCCATAAAAATTGAATATGATGAAAATTAAATTAATCAAGACGATACTCTTTTCGATCTGTCTGCTTGCTCCTTCCTTGAAAATGAATGCAATGGTTCTGATCAAAGAGGGTACTACATGGAGATACAGCATGGGCAATGGGTTGTCGGCGAGAACAGTCGATTTCACACTCGAACGAATTGATGACCACTTTGGCAAAGAGTGTTTCGGACTGTATGGCACAGACACTGAAGATATGCAGAAGATCTTGTATCACATTCTGCATTATGACGGAACATGCGTTTATCTACTGGAAAACGAACAGACCGACAATTGGTTTCTAATGTATGACTTCGGCATGGAACCGGGTGATTTTCGGATGGTAACTCGCGTATTCCTTGGTCCATGGGAAACTTTTGGACCAAATGATTATGTCACTTGTCCAGTATTATGTAATGGGCGTGAGAAAAACGGAGGGTTTGATAACGAGACCGAGATAATGATCGTTAGAGAAATTAACGAAACACGCGACCATACACACACCTGGATTGTGGGCTGTGGTAACGCAGATGACTGGGGCTTTTTGCTGAATGTTCATGGAGGATACGTTGGCGGTGGGATGCGTCTTTTAAGCATTGAATCCGATGGTCAGATCATATATCAATATCAACCACCGGAAACAGGAATCGATCAGGTCGATACGCCTCTTGAAGACAATGACCCTGTTGAATGGTACACCCTTCAGGGTGTACGCGTCGACAACCCCCAAAACGGTATCTTTATCCGTCGCCAGGGCGCAAATATCACCAAACAAGTCATTAAGTAACGTAAACGTAAAGTAGAAGCCTCAAAAGGGAGCGCATACTTCAATGCATGCGCTCCCCATTTCTCAAAACAACAACCATTCGAGTTTATGAAAAACGTTATAAAAATATTTTTTACTGCAGCTGCAATGGCATTGCTGCCCTTTGCTGGTGAAGCAGTGCCCGCACGCCCGGGTCCGGTGAAAGTGACACAGAAGGATGGTTCACAGATCGAGGTGCGAAAGATCGGCGATGAGTACGGTTTTTACTACGCCTCAGCCGATGGCCTCCCACTGGTGGAGGCTGACGGATTCTACTATTATGCCACCGCGGGCGACGAAAGCACTCCATTCGTCACATCGGGTGTGAGATACGACGCCGAGCCTTCGCGCGCACTGCAACAGCAGCCCGACCTCGACCGGGCATTTCAACTTTTCGGCCAACTTCGCGAAGCCAACCGCGAGCGCATGAACCGGTGCGCCGTTCCACCGAGCCGAGCCAACGGCGACACACCGGTCGACGGCACATTCATGTCGATGACAGGCGTGCCCACCATCGGCAAGCAGAAGGCGTTGGTGATTTTGGTAGCCTACAAGGATGTGCCTTTCACGGTCGACGATCCCCACGACTTCTACACTCGCCTTTTCACCGCCGAAGGATTTTCCGACTACGGTGCCACAGGCAGCGCCCGCGAATATTTTGTCGACAGTTCCAAAGGTAAATACGAGCCCGATTTCGACGTCTACGGCCCCGTGACATTGAGCATGAACCGCGTATTCTACGGCGGCAACACGGGCGGTGCACAGACAGATGCCCGTCCGGCCATCATGGCCGGCGAGGGAATGCAGCTCGTCGCTGAGCAGAATCCCGATGTCGACTTTTCGGTCTACGACACCGATGGAGATGGATATATCGACAACATCACCGTGATCTACGCCGGCGAGGGAGAAGCCACCGACGGTGGCGAGGACACCATATGGCCTCATGCGGCCTATCTCATCGGAGCTGGGATCAACCTGGAGATCGATGGCGTGAAAGCCGACCGCTACAACTGCATCAACGAGTGGCTCGGTTCGGCCAACCGTCCCATGGGCATCGGCACCATCGTCCACGAGTTCAGCCACATCCTCGGTCTTCCCGACCTATACGACACCACCTACACCTTCCTCGAGCACACACCCGGGGAATGGTCGGTCATGGACAAAGGCCCTTACAATAACGACGGTCTCACTCCCCCGCTCCACTCGGCCTTCGAGGCCTACTCCATGGGTTGGATCGAACCAACGATCGTCGACAGCGATTGCAATGTCACCCTCATTCCCCACGGCAACGCCATCTACATCAAGACCGACAAAGAAAACGAGTTTTTCATCTTCGAGGCCCGTCACCGCACCACAAAGTGGGATGAGTACCTCCCCTACGACGGCATGCTCATTTGGCACATCGACTATGTCCAGAGCGTCTGGATGAGGAATCAGCCCAACAACTACGCCAATCATCAATACATCGATCTCGTGGAAGCCGACAACCGCTACGGCACATCAAGCCGCCGAGGCGATGTCTGGCCCGGACGCCGCGGCACCGAACACACCTCGTTTACCTTCGAGACCAAGCCCTCGTTCCAAAGCTGGAGCGGCTACGACATGCGTCTGCCCATTCACGAGATCACCCGCCACAGCTGGGGGCAGGTGACATTCAAAGTGGGCAACGGTGGCGCCCAGGTGGGCATCGACGCCATCGATAGCGCCGCCGGCAACAACGCCCCCGTTGAATGGTACACCCTCCAGGGCGTGCGCGTCGACACCCCCCGGAGCGGCATCTTCATCCGCCGCCAAGGCTCTGCTGTAACCAAAGAGCTTCTGAAGTAAGAGTGTCTGCTTTGCGGCAAGCGGCGTCACAGCCGACACGCGAATCCTCCCACGCCACCGCCAAAGCATCGCGAGGCGATGACCATCATTGCATCCCCGCATCGAGCTGCGCCCGATGCGGGGATGCAATATATATAAGAAGATACGCACTGCGATGCCGGACGATTGCCAGACAAATTTGCAAAAAAAATTAACGTTCAACCAAACCTTTTAGCGATTGAAACGTATATATAAGTGAACGCCGGTCAACCGGACCTCACGACATTCAGGATCTGAACAACCGGACGACGATGCGACAAGTTCCACGACACCAAACTGATTTGTTAAATCTTTTTTGGTTAACTCTGTTAAAATTCATATCTTTGTACCGAATATCATTAACGTTAATCACCATTTATTATGAAGAAAGTTCTACTTTTTGCCGCAGCCGCAGCTTGTGTTGCCTCGGCAAACGCCCAGCAGCCCGTTGAGCATACGAATTTCGGGAGCAACTGGTCTCTCGGTGTGAACGGCGGTGTAACAACCCCCATGACACATCACGCATTCTGGGGAAGCATGCGCGGAACCTTCGGTCTCGACCTCCACAAACAGATCAGCTACGTCTTCGGAGTAGGCGTCGAAGGATATGCAGCCATCAACACCTCATCCTGGACTGAGAACACTGCCGCATTCCGCAGCAACACAGCAATCGACCAGTCGTATGTAGGCGCATACGCCAACGTCAACCTCTCAAACCTCTTCCTCGGATACTCTTGCGACTTCCGTCCCTTCGCTCTCCAGGCTATCGCCGGTGCCGGCTGGGGTCACGAATACTGGGCAAAATCCCAGAATGAAGACTGGAACTACTTCGCAACAAAAGTAGGCCTGTCAATCGACTGGAACGTAAATCCCGCCCTCACCCTCTCGCTCAAACCGAGCGTGGTCTGGAACATGAACGGTGGCAACATCGCACAGACAGCAGCAGGCTACAATGTCAACAACGCCACTTTCAACGCAGCCGTACAGGTGACCTACAACTTCGGCAAGGGATTCCCCTGCGTGACATGTCCTCCTGACATGAGCTCGGAAGTTGCCGCCCTCAATGCCCGCGTAAACGAACTCCGCGGCCAGGTTGACCAGGCCTCAGCTCAGGCAGCATCCAACGCACAGCGTGCCAACGCTCTCGCAGCCGAACTCCAGGCTTGCAAGAACCGTCAGCCCGAAGTTGTGAAGGAAGTAAACAACAACCTCAACTCTGTCCGCTACGTCTTCTACAAGATCGGTAGCTCAGTGATCACCCCCGACCAGAAGCCCAACGTGGAAATGATCGCAGCCTACATGAAGAACCATCCCAACTCGAAGGTTGTCATCAAGGGTTACGCTTCTCCCGACGGAAATCTCGAGAACAACATCAAGCTTGCCAACAAGCGCGCCCAGAGTGTAAAGGATGCCCTCATCAAGACCTACAAGATCAAAGCCGACCGCATCGTAGCCGAAGGCGAAGGCATCGGCAACATGTTCAGCGAAGAAAGCTGGAACCGCGTATCAATCTGCACAATCGAGGACTAATCCCTCCCGCAAACGCGATACCTCCAAGAGGATGGCCAACATGGCCATCCTCTTTTTTCATGCACACGGCCGGCGACCCCGACCGCAGCCCTGCGCTTGCCCTTTGCTGAAAAATTAGTAATTTTGCACGCATTTTTCGGACACGGTTCAACCAATCATCATCACATACTATTTATCTATGCTGACTAACTATCACGGTTTTCATCTGATCGAGGCGCTTCACCTCAAGAAAGCGGCTCACCAATTCACCGCATCGCGATATTTCCGCATGGTGATATGCGCGATAATCGGTCTTGTCATGGCATGGCTCCCGACCGAATTCTATCACATCGACGGACTGACAGTCATCGAACAGAGGGTCATCGCCCTGTTTGTGTTCGCAGGCCTGATGTGGATCACCGAGGCAATGCCTGCATGGGGCACATCATTCCTCGTGATCGTGATAATGCTCCTGACAGTGAGCAACGCACCACTGTCGTTCTTCGACGTCGGTGAAGTCACAGGCGACTATGGACGCCCGATCCCCTACAAAAACATCATGGCCGTATTTGCCGATCCCACGATCGAGCTGTTCATCGGCGGTTTTGTGCTCGCCATCGGTCTCACGAAGACAGGCCTCGACATGTTCATCGCCAAAGTGCTTCTCAAACCGTTCGGCACCAAATCCGAGAACGTGCTCATGGGCTTCATTCTCGTCACTGCCGTGCTGTCGGCATTCGTCAGCAACACCGCCACTGCAGCCATGATGGTCGCATTCCTGGCTCCGGTGCTCAAATCTCTTCCCGCCGACGGCAAAGGCCGCATAGCCCTGGCAATGGCCATACCTATCGGCGCTAACATAGGCGGCATTGCCACCCCTATAGGCACTCCTCCCAACCTCATCGCACTCGGGTACCTGCAGGAACAGCTCGGCGTCACCATCAGCTTCGGCGAATGGATGGCCAAGATGGTCCCCTTCGTGGTGATCATGCTGCTCATCGGATGGATAGTCCTCCGCATCATGTTCCCGTTCAAGCAAAAAAGAATCGAGCTCGACATCAAAGGTGAGCTCAAAAAGCAGAAAGACACCTACATCGTTGCCATCACCTTCCTCGTCACCGTGTTCCTGTGGTGCTTCGGCGACCTGTTCAACCTTGGTCTCAACAGCTATATCATCGCCCTTATCCCTGTAGCGGTGTTCATAGTCGGCGGCATCTTCAACCGCCGCGACCTCGAACAGATCAACTGGGGCGTGCTCTGGATGGTGGCCGGAGGATTCGCACTCGGCGTAGCCCTCAACTACACTCGCCTGAGCAACCACCTTGTCGAGTCCATACCGTTCGCCACATGGCCATTCCTCATTGTCACAATCGTGGCCATGCTTGTATGCTTCGGATTTTCCAACCTCATAAGCCACTCTGCCACCGCGGCGCTTCTCGTGCCTGTCATCGGTGTGATCGCCGGTGCAATGCACTCGGCCACCGGCGATGCCGCCATACCGCGTCAGATGCTTGTTGCCGTGGCGTTGGCCGCCTCTGTATCTATGATCCTGCCGATCTCCACTCCCCCGAATGCAATCGCGCATTCAACCGGCTACATCGAGCAGAAAGATATGGTGAAAGTCGGCGTCATCATCGGCATCGTGGGTCTTGTAGGCGGTCTGGGATGGCTCATGCTCGTATTCTGAAATCCATCATCACATGAACATGCGTCGAATATTGCTAACACTGTTCGCTCTCTGCTCCATGGCAGCGGCGACAGCCCAGACAGCCAAGGTAGGCAACGTCAACTTCAAATTCTACGGCCGCATCCGTGCCGACCTGTTCTATAATTCACGTGCCAACGAAGAAACCGTCGACGGTCTCTTCTACATGTATCCCAAAGACCACAGCTACGACGCCGACGGCAACGACCTCAACGCCACCCCGCAGGGCAACTTCTACTCGCTCTACACCCGGGTGGGCGTCGACATCGGCGGAGTGAAAATCGGCAAAGCCATGGCCACGGCAAAGATCGAAGCCGACTTCCGCGGAAGCGGAACTACTCTCGGAGTAGTGCGTCTGCGTCAGGCCTACGTGAATCTCGACTGGGGCAAATCATCTGTGCTCATCGGCCAGACATGGCATCCGCTCTTCGGAGAAGTGTCGCCGAGCGTGCTCAACCTCAGCACAGGCGGACCGTTCCAACCGTTCAACCGCAGCCCGTTGGTGCGCTACCGCTTCAAAGCTCCATGCGGAGTCATGGCCACGGCAGCAGCCGTGTGGCAGTCGCAATACAATTCAGCCGGTCCCGAAGGTAAAAGCCACAATTACCTTAAAAATGGCATGATCCCCGAATTCTATGCCTCAGTCGACTATGTCGGACACGACTGGATCGTAGGCGCCGGCATTGATGTGCTCAGCCTTCGCCCACGCAAGCAGTCAGAAGTTGACGGCAAGATCTACAAGGTGCATGAGCGCGTCACATCTGTCTCGGCCGAAGCCCATGCCAGATACAAGGCACGCAACTGGCAGGTATCGGGAAAGACTGTCTTGGCCAACAACCTCACTCATTGCTCGATGCTCGGTGGATTTGCCGTCACTGACATGGACACCCGCACCGGCGAACTCGACTACACACCTCTGCGCCATTCAATGTCGTGGCTGAACTTCACATATGGCAAGAAATGGCAGCCCGGACTATTCCTCGGCTACCTCAAGAGCCTCGGCACAGGAAAGGAGATCACAGGAGATATATATGGCATCGGCACTAACGTCGACCAGATTGTCAACCTCAGTGCCCAGATCTCCTACAACCTTCCCCATTGGAAAATCGGCATCGAGGCCACTCCCTGCTGGGCGTGGTACGGCTCGGTCAACAAAGCCAACGGACATATCGAAGACACCCATTCCGTAGCCAACTTCCGAATACTCGGTGTAGCCATGTTCACATTCTGACAATACCCCTTTTTGACCACAAAAAACGCCGCAATGGAGCGAATAATTTCGTAACTTTGCGGCGTTTAAATCACACAAATGTCATGACAGAGGAAATAGCTATCAGCGAAGTGTATAACGCAGCCCGTGTACTCGACGGAGTCGTGCGCCACACCCGCATCATCGGCCCGACCAAACTCAGCTCAGAGACCCAGGTCTATCTCAAGCCCGAAAACCTGCAGCACACCGGCGCATTCAAGCTCCGCGGCGCTTACTACAAAATCTCACAGCTCACACCCGAGGAAAAAGAACGCGGCGTGATCGCCTGCTCTGCCGGCAACCATGCACAGGGCGTCGCCTACGGCGCCACACGCAACGGCATCAAGTCACTCATCTGCCTCCCCGCCGGCGCTCCAATCTCAAAAATCGAAGCCACAAAGCGCCTTGGCGCTGAAGTGTGCCTCGTTCCCGGCGTCTACGACGACGCTTACGAACGCGCCGTACAGCTCCAGCAAGAGAAAGGCTACGTGATGATCCACCCGTTCGACGATGTCAAAGTGATCGCCGGACAGGGCACCATCGGCCTTGAAATCCTCGAGGAGATGCCCGATGTAGAGGCAATCGTGGTGCCTATCGGCGGCGGCGGCCTCATCGCCGGAATAGCCTTCGCCGTCAAATCGCTCAAACCGAATGTAAAAGTATATGGCGTGCAGGCCGCAGGCGCACCCTCGATGGCCGAATCGGTCAGCAAAGGCGAGCGCATACATCTCGACAGCGTGTCGACCGTTGCCGACGGCATTTCAGTGAAAGAGCCGGGAGTCAACACATTCGAAATGTGCCAGCGCTATGTCGATGAGATCGTCACCGTGAGCGAAGACGAGATCGCCGCAGCGATCCTCGCGCTCATCGAGCAGCAGAAACTCGTGTCGGAAGGCGCCGGTGCTGTCTCTGTCGCAGCCGTGATGTTCGACAAACTGCCTATAAAGGGCAAAAAGACCGTATGCGTCGTGTCGGGCGGCAATATCGACGTCACAAGCCTCAGCCGCGTCATCACCCGCGGTCTCGTGAAGAGCGGACGCAACACAACCATCACCCTCGACCTCCGCGACGTGCCCGGACAGCTCTCACGCGCATGTGCCGTCATTGGCGAGAACGGTGGCAACATCCTGTCGGTGTTCCACGAACGCAATGTCGCAGGCACACCAATCGCCAGCGCCCTGTTGCGCATTGAAATGGAGACACGCAATGCCGACCACATCGCACAAATACGCAAAGCGCTCACCGAAGCCGGTTTCGAGCTTGTCGGCTGACACTCCCCCAACTAAACAACCCGGATAGACAGCGGGGCGCTCAATCATGAGCGCCCCGCAACATTTTATCGGATATTTCTGACTATCACTTCACGAGTGCCGCTGTGTCACGCGCGATCATCAGCTCCTCATCGGTAGGAATGACAACCACTTTCACACGCGACGCATCCGTAGAGATCACAGCTTCCTTGCCACGCACCTTGTTGGCCTCGAGGTCAATCTCCACACCCATGAAACCGAGCGGCGCACACACATCGGAACGCAGACCGGTCTGGTTCTCTCCGACACCGCCTGTGAACACGATCACATCCACGCCACCCATCTCGGCTGCATAAGCGCCGATATACTTGGTGATGCGCAGCTGATACATGTCAAGAGCCAATGTAGCTCGCTCGTTGCCAGCCTCGACAGCAGCCTCGATCTCGCGCATGTCATTGCTCATCTCGGTCACACCGAGCACACCGCTCTCTTTGTTTATCAGCTTCATCAGCTGATCTACATTCATATTATAGCGACCCATCAGGAATGCGAGCGCTCCCGGATCGACATCGCCGGTGCGGGTGCCCATCATCAGACCCTCGGTGGGAGTGAGACCCATAGTGGTGTCGACACTCTTGCCTCCGTCCACTGCTGTGATCGAGCCACCGTTGCCGATGTGGCATGTGATCATCTTCACTTTCGACAGATCCAGACCAAGGAATTCGGCAGCGCGCTGCGACACATAGCGGTGGCTCGTGCCGTGGAATCCATAACGGCGCACACCGTCTTTCTCATAATATTTGTAGGGCAGCGGATACATGAACGCCTTTGCCGGCATCGTCTGGTGGAAAGCCGTGTCAAACACACCGACCTGAGGCACATTGGGCATCAGTTCCGTGATGGCGTCGATGCCTGTCATGTTCGCGGGATTGTGAAGCGGAGCTATGTCATAGCACTCCTTGATCTTGTCCTTCACCTCATCGGTGATGAGCACGCTCGAGTTGAACTTCTCACCGCCGTGCACCACACGGTGACCCACCGCCTCAATCTCGTCATAGCTCTTGATGCAGCCTTCGGCGGGATCTGTCAGCAGATTCAGAATGGCACGGATGGCCTTCACATGATCGGCATGTCCGAGTTCGATTATAGCCTTTGAACCGTCAGCCTTCTTGTATTTGAGAAATGCGTCGTCGAGGCCGAGCTTCTCTGCACCACCTTCGGCGAGAGTTTCTGATGTTGCTGAGTCAATCAGCTTGTATTTCACCGACGAGCTGCCGGAATTTAGTACGAGGATTTTCATTTGCCGTTGTTTTTCAGGCCGATAGCCTGGTTACATGTGATGATGATTGTCTTGAAAATATCTTCGGGGAAGCATCCGCGCGACAGATCGTTGACCGGAGCGGCCAAACCCTGAAGGATCGGGCCTACAGCCTCTACATTGCCAAGACGCTGAACAAGCTTGTAGGCAATGTTGCCGACTTCGAGCGAGGGGAACACCAGCACATTCGCACGGCCGTTGAGCGGCGACTGAGGTGCCTTCTGGTTGGCAACACCGGGCACAAGTGCGGCATCGGCCTGCAACTCACCGTCGAGAATCAGTTCGGGGTCGAGCTGATGGGCGAGTTCAGTGGCGCGTATCACGCGATCGACGCTGTCGCTCTTCGCACTGCCTTTGGTCGAGAAACTGAGTATAGCCACCCGGGGTTCTATGCCGGCGATGTCGCGTGCGGTCTTGGCCGATGCCACAGCGATCTGCGCAAGCTCCTCGTCTGTCGGCTCGGGCACAACGGCGCAGTCCGCAAACACAAGCATGCCGTCGGTACCGTAGGGCAGACCCTCGGGGAGCAGCATCAGGAACGCACCGCTCACCACCTTTATGCCGGGCATTGTCTTCAGCACCTGGAACGCTGCACGGAGCACATTGCCCGTGGTGTTCATCGCACCGGCCACCATGCCGTCGGCGTCGCCGGCCTTTATCATCAGGCAGCCGAGATAGAGCGAATTGGCAGCGGTCAGACGCGACTGTTCCTCGGTCATTCCCTTGCTCTTGCGAAGCTCCAGCAAAATCGGAGCATAACGGTCAATGACCTTTTCGTCGCTCGGATCGACGATCTGAGCCTGCGCGATGTTCTCAAGCTTAAGATCCTTGGCCATGTCGAGCACTGCTTTGGGCTCACCAACCAAAATCACCTTGGCTATACCCTCCTTGATAATCCTGTCGGCAGCCGTGAGGGTACGCGGCTCAAGCCCTTCGGGAAGCACGATGCGCTGAGGCATAGCCTTGGCCTGCTCCGTAAGCTTTTCAAATAGTCCCATGATATGTATTGATTATTCGGTTAAGATTCTACCCACAAATTTAGCCATTCGCCGCCACACCACCAAAAAAAACGCATTCCCGCCACTGACCGCCTTCCAATGGCGGCGAATTGCATCACCACGGCGAACCATCGGCGCTCCTGCATTGTTTGATGATTATCAACGTTCCAACATTTTACGCATTATGGCATCCGACAAAAACAAACGCAACAACAAGATCTGGCTCACCGTTGGAGTGGTGGTGCTGATCGCGCTACTGATCATCTGGCTCACCTTCGCTTTCATGACAGGCGACACCGACGTTGCAGCAAGCATGAATTTCGCCGCATTCATCGACACATTCCGCGCCTGACATGCAGCCACATGGCATTCTGTCAGAAAAAATCGCTAACTTAGCAGCGATTTTTTAAGCTACCTTCATGAAGAGCCAACACATCGTACTTGCCGGAGCGGCCTTAGCCGTTCTGGCCTCGGCGTGCGGCCGCCGGGAGGCGCCGCGCGACTACATCTTCTCTTGCGACGACTACACGGTCTACACCGACTCGGTCGTGCAAGGCCCGTTCACAGCCCGGGCAGTATCTCCGCTGGAGATAGTCACCGACTACCGCAGTCCCGACAACGCGGGCGCATCACGGATAGCGCGCTTCCGCTTCTCGATCAACAGCCGCGACAACGAAATGGACGCGGCGCTCAACCACACCGCACTGATCGGATCGCCCGGCGACACAACCATCTACACATTCGGATCGACCGCAACCGACCCCGACGTGAGCCATGCGGCAGCCGACACCTTGCCCACCGACACACCATGGACAATCCGGGTCGACATGCGTCCTATGCTCCGCGCGTTCGCCACCACCGGCTCTTATGTCACACCCACAGGCGACATCATCGAGGCCGACGACTTCAAAGGCGTATGGCTCGCCGGATCAGTCGAACCCCTGAGCTGGGATTTCGAAAATCTCTACGGCAAGCACGACCGCCAGCTCAAAGACCGTGGCGACAGCATATTCGAGGTCACACTGACGATGAACCCGCCTTCGGCACGCACCGCCGACCCCACAGGGTGGCGCATCGATGCTCCCGACCCGCGTTTCCCCACCTACGAGAGTTCACAGACACTCGTCGACGCATGCTACAACATGGCCATCGCCGACATCGCCTCCGACCAGCGCCCCGACAGCACCTACCGCGCCGGCCGGGAATGGGACGGCGTGTGGACACGCGACGTCGCCTACTCCATCTATCTTTCCCTTGCTTATCTCGACCCTCAGAGATCGATCAACTCCCTGCGTGCCAAAGTGAAGAATGGCCGCATAGTGCAGGACACCGGCACCGGTGGCGCATGGCCGGTCTCATCCGACCGCGTCGTCTGGGCAATAGCTGCATGGGAGATATACAATGTCACCGGCGACCGCGAGTGGCTGGCCGAAGCCTACGACATCATATCGGCCTCACTGGCCGATGACATGGCCGTGACATGGGATCCCGAGCATGCCATGATGCACGGTGAGCAAAGCTATCTCGACTGGCGCGAACAGACCTATCCACGCTGGATGCAACCGGCCGACATTTTCGGCTCTATGTGTCTCGGCACAAACGCCGTATTCGCCCGCACATTCGAGATTGCATCCGAGATGGCACGCCTGCTCGACCGCCACGACACTCCCGACTATGCCGCCATGCACAACAGCATTTCCCGCGCCATCAACGACAACCTGTGGATACCCAATCTGGGCTACTACAGCGAATACCTCTATTGCCAGCCCTATCCCATACAGTCGCAGACCACCGACAATCTCGGGCAGGCTCTCGCCGTGATTTTCGGCATCGCATCGCCCGACATGGCTTCATCGATCATCAGCAAGACCCCCGTAACATCATGGGGCACACCGTCAGTGTGGCCGCAGCAACCCGACATCAAACCCTACCACAACGATGCCGTGTGGCCTTTCGTGCAAGCCTACTGGAATCTTGCCGCGGCTAAGACCCGCAACTCCGACGCCCTGTTGGCGGGCATGGCCGCCATCTGGCGTGCGGCTGCCCTTTTCGGCACCAACAAAGAGCTTTTCGTGGCTCACAACGGCGACTACCGGGGCACAGCGGTCAACTCCGACGCACAGCTCTGGAGTGCATCAGGCAATGCCGCGATGATTTTCCGCGTGCTTGCGGGAATGGAGTTCAAACCCGACTGCATCGAGTTCCACCCTGTAGTCCCCGACATATTCCGAGGCGAGAAAAAAATCCGTGGATTCCGCTACCGCGACGCTGTGATCGACGTGACAGTGAGCGGCACAGGCGACAAAATCGCGTCATTCGCCATCGACGGTCAGCCGGCCGACGGATTCAAATTCCCCTCTCATCTCAAAGGACACCACACCGTGGAGATCTTCATGGCCAACAACCGCATGAAGACAAACGAACCCAACATCACCACCCAGACATGGATGCCCGCCACACCATCCGTCAAATGGATCACGCCACGCAAGGCCGAGATCCTGGGCAATGATCCGGCAACCGCCTATCAGGTGATCCTCAATGGTGTCTTCGAGCAGCAGATACAGTCGACCGAATACAGCCTCTACAACGCCCCCGGATTCACAGTCGTCAACTTCGTGCCTGTCAACGACGAACGCACCAGCGGATTCTCACAGCGCCCCTACTTCTTCATCCCCTCGGGATGCGAGCGCATTCTCGAAGCCGAAGACTTTGCAACCCCGGGCACAGGCTTTATCGCCGACAAGGCCAAAGCAGCCCGATTTGTCGAGCTGACCACCCGGCGCAACACATCGCTTACATTCAAAGTCAACGTGCCAGCCGCCGGTGACTGGTGGGTCGATCTGCGCTATGCCAACGGCTCAGGCCCGGTCAACACCGAGAACAAGTGCGCCATACGCACCCTCACAGTCAACGGCGAACGCGCCGGAGCAATCGTGATGCCCCAGCGCGGAATCGGTGAATGGCTGTCCACCGGCTATTCCAACATGCTATCCATCAGCCTTAAAGCCGGAGAAAACACCATCTCCGTTGACTACATCACCCCCGCCAACATCAACATGAACGGCGATGTCAACACCGCACTGGTCGACCACATGCGCCTCATCAAAAAATAAACTATCCGACAATGTCACGCACCATAATGTCAATACTCCTGACCATGGCCACAATCATGTCAGCTGCAGGATCAGTCAAAGCTAAATCACCGCAGATCAACCGCATCGACCCTCCCCACTGGTGGGCCGGCATGGTGTCAGACACACTCCAGCTGATGGTCTACGGCCCGGACATAGCCGGCAGCGAGGCCACCCTCGCCACATATCCCGGCGTAAGCATCGCCGAGACTGTCCGTCTCGATTCGCCCAACTATCTGCTGATATACCTCAATATCTCTGATGACGCACACCCCGGCACACTTCACTTCACCTTCACCAATGGCAAAAAGCACACCGATGTGCCCTACACTCTCAGGCAGCGCACATCCGATCCGTCCGAACGTGTGGGCTTCGACACCTCCGACGTGCTCTATCTCATAATGCCTGACCGCTTCGCCCGCGGTGGCGACACCACCGACGCCAAAGCATCACAAGGCCTCGACTATCCCGTGGCAGTCGACCGCTCCGACCCCAACGCCCGCCACGGCGGCAACATAGCAGGCATGACCCGCCATCTCGACTACATCGACTCGCTCGGCGTGACAGCCGTATGGGTCAATCCGGTTCTCACCAACGACATGCCCGGCGGAGCATATCACGGCTACGCCACCACCGACTACTACGCCATCGACCCTCGTTTCGGCACAAACGGACAATGGGCGGCATTTGTCGACGAAGCCCACTCCCGGGGCATAAAGGTGGTCATGGACATGATCTTCAATCACTCCGGCAGCAATCATCCATGGCTCGCCGACAAACCCTCGGCCGACTGGTTCAATTTCCCCGACGAATTCGTGCAGACCAACTACCGGTTGTCGACCGTCCACGACCCCTACGTGAGCGACTACGACAAAGCCCGCACCGTCGACGGATGGTTCGTCGAATCGATGCCCGACCTCAACCAGCGCAACCCGCATCTGATGCGCTATCTTATCCAGAACTCCATCTTCTGGATTGAAGATTCAAAGATCGACGGCATACGCATGGACACCCACCCCTATGCCGACGAACGCGCCATGGCCGGATGGATCAACGATGTGTTGCGCGAATACCCACGCTTCAACATAGTCGGCGAATGCTGGTATGGCAACGAAGGTGGCGAGGCTTACTGGCAGAAAGGATCGAAAGTCAATCCCAACGGCGATCCCGGACTGCCGACAGTCATGGATTTTGTGCTTTCCATCAAGTCTCGCGACGCTTTCAAGAGCCAGACCGACCGCCTTGGCGGACTCAACGCCATCTACGATCATCTTGCGCTCGACTACCTCTTCCCCAACCCGTCGGGCATACTCACATTCCTCGACAACCACGACACCGACCGCTTCCTGCTCGAAGAACCCGACGATCTCGGCTGGTGGAAACAGGCCATGACATTTCTGCTCACATCGCGCGGCATACCGCAGATCTACTACGGCACCGAGATATTGATGAACGGCTCGAAAGAGGGTAGCGACGGCTTCGTGCGACGCGACTTCCCCGGCGGATTTCCCGGCGACACCACCGACGCATTCACTGCCGCCGGACGCACTCCGCTGCAAAACGAAGCCCACTCATTCCTGCAACGGCTGCTGCAATGGCGCAAGGGCAACGACATCATAGCCCGCGGCTCGCTCAAGCATTTCATGCCCGAGAACGGCATATATGTCTACCAGCGCCGCCTCGGCGACAAGGAAGTGACCGTGATGCTCAACGGCAACGACTCCGCTGTCACCACCACCATGGAGCGCACGCTCGAGATTCTGCCCTATGGCAGCACCCGACGCGACATGCTCACCGGCGCGACAATCACCATCGAACCCGAAATGACTTTCGCTCCCCGAGCTATATACATTCTCGAGAATTGAAAAGGATAGGCATACTCAGCGACACCCATTCATGCTGGGACGACCGTTTCGCCAAGCATTTCAAAGACTGCGACGAAGTGTGGCACGCCGGCGACATTGGCTGCATCGACGTCATACGCCGTCTCGGGCAGGTCGTACCGGTGGTGCGCGCTGTCAGCGGCAACATCGACCACGGCGACGTCACACGCGCGTTCACCCCGCTGCTGCAATGGGAATGCGAGGGACTGCCCTGTCTCATGACACACATCGGCGGCTATCCCGGACGCTATGCTCCCGGCATCCCTCGCCTGATCGCCGACAGCGGTGCCCGGCTGATGGTCTGCGGCCACAGCCACATTCTCAAAGTGATGTACGACGACCGCCTCAAATGTCTCCACATCAACCCCGGCGCCGCCGGCTACCACGGATGGCAGAAAGAGCGCACCCTCGTGCGGTTGGTCATCGACAATGCCACCCCCCGCGATCTCGAAGTTATACAATTAGGCAAATACAAAATATGAAGAAACACCACATATCCATCGCCATGACGGCTCTGCTGGCTCTCGGAGCGTGCAAGCCCAACGAATCGGCCTACAAAACCGCCTACGAAAGTGCGGTTGCCAAACGCGACTCCGAAGGCGGAGTCGAAGGCACAGTCTACAACCGCTACCGCGAGATGGCACGCCCGTCGCAGATTGCCCTCGGCAACGACACTCTCGCCGTGGTCACCGAGTTTATCGGATATACCGAAGACGGTGGAGCCACACGCGAGACCACCGAGCGCTACAACATCATTGTCGGCCGGTTCAAACAAGTGTTCAATGCCCGTCAGATGCGCCAGCGCCTACAGGCCAACGGCTATCCCGACGCATTCATACTCCACACGCGCGAGCCGCTCTACTATGTGGCCACAGCCACCTGCTCAACGGCTCAGGAAGCGCTCGAACAGCTGCGCCACGTCGAGTCCGACTCATCGCTCGTGCTCCGCGCCCCCCTGCCGTTCGTTCTTCAGCCCGCTCACCTCGCCCGCTGATACACACACATACCGGCACTATGCACGAAGCCGCGTCCCTCAGTTGGAGACGCGGCTTCGTGCATTACACTTATATCATGTCATGCGGCAATCAGCGGCGACGGCGCTTTGACTTGCCCGAAGCGGTGGCCTTGCGGCGTGATTTCTTTTTTGCCAGCGACTTGCGCACCGGGCCATATTTCTGACTCTTCTCATAGCTCGATTTGTCGAATGCAAACACATCTTTGTGTGTCGTGAAGTTCTCGAAATCGACAATGGCAGCGGGATTTATTGCAAGTCCGAGATAACGGGTCTCGAAATGGAGGTGAGGACCTGTTGAGCGTCCGGTATTTCCACCGAGAGCGATCGGCTCACCGGCACGGACTCGCTGGTTGGGCTTCACGAGAAAGCGCGACAGATGACCGTAGACAGTCTCCATGCCGTTGTCGTGACGCACCACCACATAATAGCCGTAACCCTTACCTTCATATTTCGTCAGACGAACTTTGCCGTCGAATGCCACTCTCACTGTGTCGCCGACGCGCAGCGATATATCCACGCCACGGTGCATGCGGCCGAATCGGGCACGCCATCCGTAAGGCGACGTCACCGGGCCTTTCACCGGCATGACAAATCCGCTGACATCGATATCTTTGGTGGCCGGGATGGCGATGTTGCCATAAGGGTTCACGCGTTCGCTTTCCCAATATTCGCCGTATATTTCCGAGTCGGTGAGAGCCTCGCGGCGACGCACGTCTTCCAACAAACGGCGGTCGGCCTCGGCCTTTGTCTTTATCGACATCGGACGCTGGTTTGCTATAAGATCTTTGTGCTGGCTGGTGTGTGTGGCAGGCAGGTGAAATTTCTGGGCGCTGGCCGTGGTGACGGCTGCGGAGATCCAGAGAAACATCAGACTACATGCTATCTTTGCTGTTTTTGAAAAATTCATCGGTTTATTTACTGTAATGGGGAGATTGGTTGAGAGAGTGACCGGCAGAGCGCGTCTTTGTCAGTTCATAGATTTGTTGTAGACAAACGGCAGCCCTACTGGAGAGTAATCAAAAAGCTCCTCGGGGCGGAAGAAACGCTTCAGCTCTGCCTCGGCATCTTCGGGCGACGATGAGGCATGGATGATATTCTCCTGATTGCTCATGGAGTAGTCTCCGCGGATCGTTCCGGCTGCGGCCTCACGGCCGTTTGTTGCCCCGGTCATTGCCCGCACCACCTTTATCGCGTCTGTGCCTTTGAGCGCCATCACGATCACCGGACACGCTGTCATCGATGCGAGAATCTCGCCGAAGAAAGGCTTGTCTGTAAGATGTGCATAGTGTTCACGGAGCAGTTCCTCGCTGAGACGCATCATTTTCATGCCGGTGATCACAAGGCCTTTCTGCTGGAAGCGGTCAATGACTTTACCTGCGAGGGCACGCTGGATCGCTGATGGCTTGAGAATGATGAGGGTCTGTTCCATGGCTTTTGTGGAGATTTAAAGGATTTTTTACATTTGATTAACTCTGCATCAAAAATAGCCATTTTGAGCCTTTTAGCCTAACCGGGCAACCTAAAAAATGTAAACCGATCGTGAAAGGATGTGAAACGCCACACATATATCGCTGATTATCAACAGAAGTATCTTGCCGATTAAATTAAGTTAAAATTTCAGGCCGAGTTGTTATCAATTTTCAGACTGTTAATTCACTGTTAATTATTGCATTCAAAACAAGCAATATTTTAACATTTTATTTCTCAAACCGCCTCATTTTGTGCAATCTTTTTTCGCGCTTTTCCAGACGCTCAGACACCAAAGCGGTGCACCGGATAAACCGGCACACCGCCTTGCATTGTTTTATCTGATTGTATCGTGCAGATTACTTCACGAGCACGCGGGTTGCTTCGTTGCCTGTCACCTTGATCAGGAGCATGCCGGCTGCGGGGTTCTCCACGCGGCGACCCTGGAGATCGAAGTAGATGGCATCGGCGTCGATAGCGTCGGCATCGATAGAGCCGATTCCACTCTCAGGACTCTTCACAACTGCGGTCACAGGAGCGGTAGCTTCTGCGCTGCCATGCTGGTAAACGGCAACAACAGTGTAGTTGTATGTGCCGGCCTCGAGGCCTTCGTCGACATACTGTGTCTCGGTGATCAGTCTTACGTTGACTGCTGCGCCGTCGCGGAGCACGGTGTAGCCGAACAGGCGACGCCACGGGCTGGTCGATTCGGGATCTGCGCCTGCAGGCTCATCCCACTTGAGAGTCACCACAGTGTCGTCCTCGTTCATTTCCACGCGGGCATTGGTGGCGGGAGCAAGCTCGGGGGTGTCAACAGCCACAACGATGCGGGCTGAGGTGTTGTTGGCATCGTTCTGATCCGATGTCATCTTCACTACTACATAGTATGTCACCTGAGCAGGAGTGCTTTCGTCGGTTGTGAGATCAAACGAGATCGTCTCCTCAGCACCGGCTGCGAGAGCGCCACCGCTCTGGGTGTCGACGAGGGTGTTGTTGCGATACAGCTCAACAGTGTAGCCTGCGGCAGCATTCTTGCCATAGTTCTTCACAACCACGTCGGCCTTTGCGGCGATGCACTTCTCGATGGTGTCGGGGAAGTCGACCGATGCGATGCCGAGGTCATTCTCCACACCGGCGTTGATGTTGATGTCGGTCACCATGATGTAGAAACCTCCGAGACCGAGCTTGCCACGGATAGCAAACTGAATGGCCTTGCCCTTGAACTGCTCGAGATCGATGTTGGCGAGCTGCCAGTCTGCAGTGTTGGCCGAGTACTGACCCACCTCCACGTAGTTGCCGTCGCCTGCGTTTACAAGCACGGTGATCTGGTGATCAGCCTTGTCGCTGTAGCCTGAATACTTTAATGTGAGATATGTACGTTCATTGGGGAGCTGTATCAGACCGGAGTAGATAGTAGCCTCGGCGCTCACACCGTTGGCCTCCATGCGCACGCAACCAGCGCCGGTGTCGGCATCGGTTACGACATATTTCCATTGTGCGTTGTATTTGTCGCTTGTAAGGTTGTAGATGTGCGAGGGATCTCCGTCACGGAAGTTGTCGGTATAGGGCACTGCATAGGGCTTGCCGACAGGAGTAGCCACTGTGCTGACAGGAGTCGACTCTCCGCCGGTGGTCACAGCGTAAACTTCATAGTAAGTGAGTTCCTGCTCTGCGGTAGGCTCGCATGCCTTCACAGTCGCTTCAGTAGCGTTGATATTGTTGACCGTCTGTGTTGCCACACCATTGCGGTAAACCACAACCTTGTATGTCACAGGCTTTCCTGAAAGTCCGTTGAGGTTGACATCGGTCAGCGGAGCTTCCCAAGAAAGCTTCACAGTGCCGATCGTGCCTGTCTCTGCCACTTTCAGATCTGTGACGGGCAGCGGTGCGTACACGCCAACAAACACTGTCTTCTCAACGACATTGCCCTCGCCGTCGGCATTGACAGCGCGCACACCATACACATGGTTGCCGTTGGTCGCTTCATTGTCAGTGTAGTTGTAAGCCTGTCCCTTGGTCGGATTGCTGACAGTGTTGATCACCACGCCATCGCGGAGGAATTCAAGTTTTGTCAGACCTGACAGAGCCGCACCGGCCACATCGGTGGTAGGAGCTGTGGCAGAAAGGGCAACCGAAAGCAGACCCTTGTCGCTGGGTGTAACAGTGAAATTAGTCGGATCAGCGGGAACTGCACCGTGAGCCATAGCGGTCACCTCTACGTCATAGACAACCATTTTCATGTTGTCATACGAGTTGTTACGCAGACCGATGTAATAGTCGCCGGCAGCAGCAGGCTTGAAAGTGCTCTCGAAATATGTGAATTCAACGACATTGCCTTCATAATTGAATCCGTTTCCGAAATACATACCTTGATGGATCTCGTTGGTCATGCCATCAACTGTTGCGGATGTGCCGTAATACGCTGACAAAGATGCATTGAATCCACGTTCGATAGACATCTTGTACTTCACCTTATACTCTCGTCCCGCTTCCATTGTAAAAGCGGGCGAAATCAGCCATCCGTCAGCATAGCCCATTAAACGGCCGCGGCTACCCACTCCGACAAGTGTACCGATGTCATACCAGTTGGCGTTCTTAGTATAACGGAATCGTGTAAATTCCGATTCATTCGGAATCGTCCATCCATCCAGACAATTATCATTGTCGAACGCATGGTTGTAGGGAAGGCTTTCCGCAGCATTCATCCCCACAGTTGCGAGCAGCAATGCTGCCGCAGCGTAGAATTTTTTCATACTTATATATTAAATGTGATTTGAATTGATTTACTTCACATAGATGCGCTCAGCAGAATTTCCCGACTGCTTGATCACGATAGTGCCCGACGCGGGGTTTGCCACACGACGGCCATAGAGATCGAAGTAGACAGCAGGTGCTGCGCCATCGGCTATGATCGATTCGATAGCTGAAGGATCATTGGGCTCATCGGGATCGTCGACTTCAATCTGGGTGTAATCATACACGAATGTGTCGGCCAGCTCGGTCTTGCCCGAAAATTCGTTGAATGCGCGCAGCTCATACGAAGATATCGGCATCGAGGTGATCTCGTAGGCCGGTGTCTGCGCACCATAGAAACTGTCGTCGTAGTTCACGGGATAGACAGCCTCCGACATCTCGAATCCTTCGTTGCAGCCATACACCTTCTGCTGCACGAGCATGGTGCGGTCGCTGTTGTATTCGTCAATCGACTTGATGGCACCGTCCTCGTAATAGAGATAGTCGGTCGACACACTGATCGACAGACGGTTGGATGAAAAGTCGTAGCTATAGTCGGTCTGCCGCGAGATGCGTCCGTCAATTCCGCCGTAGACATATGTGGTGACCATGAGGAGCGACTCGCTTCCAATGGCCGACTGATAGTTTTCCTTGCGGACTACACGGCCTTCCTCGTCATATTGGTAGGTCGAACGCTGGATCTGCTTAGGCTCACCGCCCTCGATAGGCACGGTCACTCTCACTTCCGACAGTTCATTATCGGCATACACATAGTTATATGTACTTTCAAGCACAGGCTCACTGCCGGGCGACATATACGACCCGTAGACCTCGCGCTTGTCGACTGTGCCATCGGCATTATACACAAATTTTATCTGGCCGACGAGCTGAAACTGCTCGGGATCACCGGTCACCTGCAGATCCTGATATGTTGTCTCGACCGACACGCGGCCGTCAGCATCGTATGCAAACACGCGACGTGTGCTGAACGAAGGATCTTCCTTGTTGATCAGCACCGCCTCCGACACACGATGCTCATCATCGTATTTGAACGTCTGATTCGTCGATTTCTCGGAGTTGATGCTCGTAAGCAAATAAAGATCAGCAGCCTGCGCGCCACCAAAAACGGAGGTCAGCAGAGCCGCCAACGAAATGTAGAGATGCTTCATTGATTTTAACTTACTTAGATTTTAGGTTTTGGGGCTAAAGCTAGGCATTGTTTCACTCCGCTGAATCCGTCGGCACGGTTATTTAATCTTTTTTAACCTCAATCGGTCATTGCAGCGGCAATCTCTTTTGATCGTATGAGCTAACTTTGCGCGTAATGGAAAACTACATTGTATCGGCCCGCAAATACCGCCCTGCCACATTCGACAGCGTGGTCGGGCAGAAAGCTCTCACCGCCACGCTGAAAAACGCGGTCGCGTCGGGGCGTCTCGCCCACAGCTACCTGTTCTGCGGCACACGCGGAGTGGGCAAGACTTCCTGCGCGCGCATCTTCGCCAAGACAATCAACTGCAGCAACCGCCGCCCCGACGGCGAGGCGTGCAACGAATGCGACAGCTGCCGCGACTTCAACAACGGATCGTCGCTCAACATCATCGAACTCGACGCCGCATCCAACAACAGCGTCGACGACATACGCTCGCTGACCGAGCAGGTGATGGTAGGCCCGGTCAACGGCCGCTACCGCGTGTTTATCGTCGACGAGGTGCACATGCTCACACAGGCGGCCTTCAACGCTTTTCTGAAGACCCTCGAGGAGCCGCCCGCCCATGCCATCTTCATCCTCGCCACGACCGAGAAACACAAGATCATACCCACGATACTCTCGCGATGCCAGATATATGATTTCAGCCCGATAGGCATAGCCGACATCGTGAAACATCTCGCGCATGTGGCATCGCAGGAGGGCATCACCGCCGAACCTGCCGCGCTCGGTCTGATTGCCCGCAAAGCCGACGGGGCTATGCGCGACGCTTTGTCGATCTTCGACCAGGTAGCTGCCTCGACCCGAGGCAACATCACCTATGCCGCCGCGCTCGACAATCTCAACATCCTCGACTTCGGATATTTCAACCGGCTGACCGAAGCTTTTCTGGCAGGCGACACCATGGCTTCGTGGATGATCTATAAAGAGATCCGCGACCGTGGATTTGACTCGCACTTCTTCATCAACGGACTGGCGGCATACATGCGCGATCTCATGGTGGCTCGCGATCCGTCGACCGCCGCACTGCTCGACGCCGATGCCGACACCGGCGCCGCAATGGCCGCAATGGCCAAGAGATGCACGCCCGATTTCCTCTACCGTGCGATGTGTCTGCTCAACGATGCAGATCTCAACTACCGCATAGCGGCCAACAAGCAATTTCTAACCGAGCTGACGCTCGCCAGAATATGCCAACTATCAAGCCCCTCTCCCGCTGAGACCGATGGCGGACAGGGGGAGGGGCTGAAACCGATCGCCGCCAAAACCGCTCCTGCTCCGACACCGTCAGCTGCCCCAATCCAGACTCCGTCAGCAACCCCGGCACCGACTCCGGTGGCTGTTCCGGCAGCGGCCGCCAAGGCCACGCCACCGCCCCCTGCCGCACCCCACCGTCCGGCAGCGGCTCAGCGTCCGGCGGCAGCGCGCGGAGGCATGAGACTGTCGCTCGGAGGCGCTGCACGCGGCAATGCTCCCGAGGCTGCGCAAGCATCGGCTGCACAGCTGCGCACGACAGCCTACACCGACGATGATTTCAAACAGGCATGGAACTCATTCATTCGCCGCAACCCATCGGAGGTGATCCTCATCAACACTATGAGGGCATCGCGCCCGCGACGCCAAAGCGAAGGGAGCGATATTTTCACCGTCACGGTCGAGAACACAGCCCAGCAGCAGAAGCTCGCCGAAGCGATGCCACAGCTGCTCGCCGAGCTTCACGACTCTCTGGCAAACGACAATGTGACCCTTAATGTGGTGATAAATCAGGGCAAAAGCGGCTCTCACACATGGAGCGAGCGTGAGGTGCTGGCCAAAATGATGGAAAACAACCCCTCGCTTAAAAATCTGATCGATACATTCAAAATGAATATCGGCTGACCGACATCCAGCCATCGACCGAAACAAAACGTCGCCCCCGACAACAGCGTCAAAGGGGCGACGTTCATTTTATCTCTGACTTACGCAGCTTTTATTTGAGATATTTGTTTTTGTAGCTCGTAACTCCTTCAATTAATTCTTTCTTATCATTAGAAGTCATATACTCATAGGCGTTGATCTCGCGCACAAGTTTTCCGCTCCGTATTTCAGCATCCACTTTTTTGAGATGTTCCTCCATATGCTCTTTAAATGACTCTTCCATGCATATGACGCCTGCAACATATCTACCGTTGCCGGCATCGTCAACTTTCCATACGCCATTGTCTAATACAATATATGCCACTCCATTGCTTTCAGGTTTTGACGAAATATTTTCACAGACAATATTGTAGCCAAATTCAATAACCATCTTTGTATTGCCATCGAACTTTTGACAAGTTAGAATGTCCTGCGGGATTGCTTCTCCTTCTTCTCCGCCATGGAGCATATCAGGCTGATGTATAAGGCCGCTGTTTTCTATTCCCCCATCCCAAATACCGTCGGCTGTGCCGGGGTTGTCGATAAATTTCTTGGTGAGGGAAGCAAATTCGTCAGTCATTACGGATGTGTCGTAATTGATAGCCTTCTTTATAAGATCTATAATCTGGCTATCGGTGAGTTGCGGTATTTCAACTGATTTTTCATTATCATTGTAGTAGGTGATTGTTCTATTGATGATTCTGTTATCGAAACGACCGGATTCAGGAGCAGCACCTATATATGACAAATGCATTTCTGTCCAGTTTCCATTCTCGTCCTTCCCTTTATATTCGGCTTTTATGGGTGTGGGCTCATCTTCAGCATATTCGTCTATAAACTCTACGGGATTGCCATTGCTGTCATACTTTGTTGCAATCAGTTTATATCCCACCATCCAGCGCTGGCCATATTCCATTCCTTTCAATTTATCCCCATCAAGACTGATTGTAAAGCCTCCCAGATCTAAAGGGGCAGACAGATTCTTTTCGCCACCATTGTCGGCGACATATTCAGAATCTCCATCAACAAAGATACCATCTTTGTTGAAATTGAACACAGCCTCAAAACCAGAATACTTATCTTCATACTTTACGGATTTAGCCGGGCCGGCAATGTTGAGTGCTTTCAGATCGCCGATTGCATTTTGTTGTGATGCTTCATTCTGCGCCGCTTGTGCTCCGCTTTGTCCGCAACCGATAAGAGTTAAAGAAAGTGATGCCAAGAAAGAAGCACAAATCTTTTGATGTTTTTTCATACTGATTTTTTGTTCTCGCTCCGGATCAGAAACGAGGTGGTTAATAAAGTTTATTTGAAAGGTTTATTTAAGGTATAACAAGGAAATAGAGAAAGGTTCTGATCTTAAATATCACGTGAGTCCGACATCGGACTCACGTGATATTTATATGCTGTGTTTTCAACGGTCAAACTTCAGAGTGGCGGTTGTGCCGTCGGCAAATCTGGCCACGGCGATATAAAGCCCTTTGGCGAGCTGAGCGATATTGGCGTCAGCCGCAACCAATGTGCCGTCGGCGGAATAGACCTCGACCGACACAGCGTCGCCGCCCAAGGCCACGAGCGTCAGTCCATCACGGTCAATCATGAGGCTCTTGCCACCGGCATTTTCAATCGCACCGAGGCCGAGCGAGGGATCTGCACTGAAGAACATGCGGCTGCCGCAGCCCTCAACCTTGGTGTTCTGCGCAAGCACGTTGCCGTTGCCGTCGCAAAGCGTCACATATGCATCTTTCGATCCAAAGCCGTCGCCCCAATTGTCAGTCACCTCGATACAATACATTCCGGCATTTTCGACAGCGAACTCTTCGGTGTAGTCGCCCTCGACACCGTCGGCATAGGGCCCGAACTCGCGCACTATATTGCCATCGGCGTCACGCAGCATGAAACGGTTGTCGGAGGCATGGCTGTCGGTGTGGATCTTAAGCACGAATTCACCGCCGTAGCTGGCGGCAGGCTTGTCAAACTCAACTGTCACAGGATCGGCGCCGTCATAAGCCTCGCCGTTGATGGCCACGAGAGAGATCGTGGCGGTGTTGCCGGTCTCTTTCATTTCAAAATCACCGAGAGGCACTGAAATCTGCCCGCTACGGTGACGACCGATGCTGCACTCAGCCTCATATGTCGACACCTCGCCTCCGTTGACACTCGCAGTGAACGTGAGCGCTGTGATCTCGGGGATCATCTCCGATGCCACCTGCACATCGACAAACTTGAAGCCATAGCTGCCGTCCATCTCTATGCGCCCCTGCGACAGGCTTGCCTTTGCGGCGGTGCTGAACGAATCGCTCTGTGGGAAACACGTCGCAGCTGTCAGCAGCATATCGCTGCCCTGTGCTGCCGTCACCACCACATGAAGTCCTTCGGGATCGCAATCCACCCTGCGGAACTTCTCGGGGACAGTGTATTCATATTTGCGTGTGAAGCTCTGACCGGCAGCGCCACCGCCGACCACTTCACCCCACTGCGGCGTCAGCACGGCGCGCAGCATGTGGTTGTGGATATACGAATCTTGATTTTCCACCCCGCGCTGCACGCCCACGACACCGCTCTCGAGCAGCATCACATTGAGGCTCAGATCGTCCATCGCGCTGCAATCGGATGTGAAATAGCCCTCGACCTCCACCGTGAGCTTGCGGGTGGCGGCATCGTATTCAGCGGCACTTCCGAGATTGAGCGGCGACTCCTGAGCCGTGATCTCGCGTGCGGCATTGGCCCAGTCTTTCCTGTCGAGCACTTTGCCGTCACCATAAGCGACGCGGTTGACCATGCCTGCCGGGAAAAACGTCACCGAGAAATGACGGCAAAGCTCGTCGCCGAAGTCCGTGCGGTAGTCAGGTTGCGCACTGTGCGGCACGGCATACGATCCACTGTGCACGCTCACCGGCACGAACAGATCGGGCTGCAACGCAGCCACACGAGCGGCCAGAGCATGACCGGCCGGACAACTCACACAGTTCAGTCCGGTGAACTCCTCGAGAACGGCCACACGCTTCTGCGGCTCTGTCGAAACATTCAGCGATGCCATGGCGGCCACAGGCAGCATTCCGAATGCTATGATAGGTAGAATTTTCATCAGTTTTGGATATAATTAATGTGAATATGCAAAAGTAATGAAAAAACTTTCAGCAGCTATGAGTCGCGCACAAATATTTGCCCCCATCTCATCGCCTGCGCGAGAAAAAGTCGCGCATCAGAGCCGAGCATTCATCGGCAAGCACGCCGGCGGTCACCGTGGCCTTTGGATGAAACGGCGAACGCGCCGTCACCACTGCATAGCCGCGTTTGGCATCGGACGCACCGTAGACCACACGCCCAAGCTGACTCCATCCTATCGCTCCGGCACACATCGTGCATGGCTCCACAGTCACATAGAGCGTGCACTCCGGCAGATACTTGCCGCCCAGGGTGTTGGCCGCCGATGTGATGGCAAGCATCTCGGCATGCGCTGTCACGTCGCCGAGCTGCTCGGTGAGATTGTGGCCGCGCCCCACCACTGCCCCGCGCGGGGTCACCACCACCGCCCCGACAGGCACTTCCCCGGCCTCGGCAGCCTGCCGCGCCTCATCGAGCGCCATGCGCATATAGCGCTCGTCACGCTCCTGCAATGTCTCCATTTCCAAGATCTATTGTCATTCCCTCGTTGGCGGCGATGACCTGTCCGGCAAACACCGACGCAGCCTCGCGCCTCAACTGTTCCTCATCATTGTAGCGCTTGGAGTAATGCCCTATGACAAGGCGTCGGGCGCCCGCCATGGCTGCTATCTCGCCGGCCTGACGTGCGGTGGAGTGCCCGCGCTTCCGCGCCAGAGCCGCATTATCGTCGCCATAGGTCGCCTCGTGATACAGTGTGTCCACCCCCTCCACAACCTTGGCAACACGTTTGGCCGCCATAGTGTCGGAGCAGTAGGCATAGCTCAGCGCCGGATCGGCCTCGCGCGTCAGACGGTCATTAGGTATCACAGTGCCGTCGGGCATCACGAAATCCGCGCCCATGCGTATCTCCTGCCGGCGGTAGTGAGGCACACCGTAGAAATTGGCCATGTCACCGAGCAGATGGCGTGGCTTGGCCTTCTCGCGGAACAGAAATCCGCAGCATGCCACCCGGTGATACAGCGGGAAACTCTCCACCGTGAAATCGTCGCGGTCGACGATCACACGCCGCTCCGCGGGATCGAGAATATCCCACTCGAGACGATAGCTCACCGGGCCGCAGAACTGCTCCATCATGCGGGCGAAAAGATCGGCCCCCTCGCGCAGAATGTGCACCGTCACCGTCCCGCCGGCCTCATGCAATGCCATCGTCGACAGCAATCCGGGCAATCCGAAGCAATGGTCGCCATGCAGGTGCGAGATGAATATATGACGCAGCCTGTTGTATCTGAGCCTCATACGGCGCATCATGCTCTGCGCGCCCTCGCCGCAGTCGATCATCATGAGCTCGCCGCGGCGCTCAAGCACCTGACACGACGGATTGTGCCTCGGCGTGGGTACAGCCGAACCGCATCCGAGTATGTGCAGACGCATGTCGCTCATCCGCGCTCCTTTCCGTCAGCCGCAACGGCATCGTCCGCCGCCGGATGACCCTCTTTGTCCCATTGCTCATAAGCCTCCACTATGCGCTGCACCAGCGCGTGGCGCACAATATCCTTCTTGCCGAACTCCACGCGCCCGATGCCTTTCACATTCCTGAGCACACGCAGTGCCTGTATCAGCCCCGACGTGGTCGAACGCGGCAGATCGATCTGCGTGGCGTCGCCCGTCACGATCATCTTGGCGTTCATGCCAAGACGCGTCAGAAACATCTTTATCTGATGCGTGGTGGTGTTCTGCGCCTCATCGAGCACAATCACGGCATCGTTGAGCGTGCGGCCGCGCATGAAAGCAAGCGGAGCGATCTGTATGACATTTGTCTCCATATACTCCTTGAGCTTCACGGCCGGAATCATATCCTCGAGGGCATCATAGAGCGGCTGCAGATAGGGGTCGATCTTGTCCTTCATGTCGCCGGGCAGAAAACCGAGTTTCTCTCCGGCCTCGACAGCCGGACGCGACAATATGATCTTCCTCACCTCTTTGTTTTTCAAAGCGCGCACAGCCAGCGCTATCGCCACATAGGTCTTTCCCGTTCCGGCCGGTCCGAGCGCGAATGTCAGGTCGTTTTTGGCGAAAGTCTCCACAAGCAGCTGCTGGTTGGGCGTGCGACCCTGGATAGGTTTGCCGTTCACGCCATATATGATCACGTCGTCGCGCTTCAGTTCCTGAGGATGCTCACCCTTCACCACCGAAAGAATCACATCTTCGTTCAATGAATTGTACTTCACGCAATAATCCTCGAGCTCTTTGACGGCCTTCTCGAATGCCGCCGTCTCGGCATCTTCGCCGATCACCTTTATCACCGAACCTCGCGCAGCCATGCGCAGCTTCGGGAAAAGATTGCGTATAAGAGTGATATTGGAATTATTGACTCCATAGAAACTGACCGGATCGACCCGGTCGATGATTACGATGCGTTCGATCATGAAATGCTGTTGCTGTTTTTTGGGGTGAAAATGCCGGTAAGTAACCAACAAAAATGTTACCTATATCATTCAAACAAATTGCCGATGCCGGACGTTCACATTTTTCAGTTGCAAAATTAACAATTCTTATTTATATTTGCGACACTTTGAATCTCATGAAAGCCTTTGGTCTGACAATTCTACTGTTTCTGTGCCTCGCCTCAGCCATGAGGGGAGCCACACCGATAGTCGGCAAGCACACCGTCGACGCATGCACTCTCACACGGTTCGTGCAGCGTCACAACCCCGACTTCTGCCACGAAATCGCCGAGGCTTTCATCGAACAGGGCGAGCGCTACGGCATCAGGGGCGACATCGCGTTCTGTCAGGCGATCATCGAAACCGGATGGTTCAGGTTTGACAACGGCACAGCAGTCACCCCCGACATGCACAACTATTGCGGGCTCGGCGTCACCAGGCTCGGCAAAACCGGATGCTCGTTCAGCTCCATAACCGAAGGCGTCCGGGCCATGCTGCAGCACCTCTATGCCTATTGCTGCGACCTGCCTCTGCCCGATGACGAAGAGATAGTCGACCCGCGCTTCGATCTCGTCACACGCGGATGCGCCCCCACCTGGGAGAAATTGTCGGGTCGTTGGGCTGCCAACCGTGCTTACGGCACAAACATCTTATCGCTCTTCCGGCAGGCAGCCGCATTGCCGCCCGCAAGCATTGTCGAAGTGATCGAAGTGGAGATCCCCGACGAACTGCTTTTGACCGAAGTAAAGTAACAACCCCACGATGAACATTAGTCTTTTCGATCCGCCCCTGATACGGTGCAGCCTGCTGCCGATCACATTCACAAGGGCGGTTGCCTCGCTGCGCGCAGGCATCGACACGATTCTCGAGAAATGGCAGGCGGCCATGTCAGGCCACTGCGTCTATGCCACTCCATCCGACGACTATCTGCTGCCGCTTTACCCTCAGCCGGCCACATCGCCCGACATTTCGGTAGCCGGCAATCTATGCCCCGACCCACAGCTCACGGCTGCGATACTCGCCTTGCGCAACGAGGAGATGCTCACCGACCCCGACGACAACGTGCTGGCCTACAGAGGCGACGGACGGCTGCTCCGCTCCGTCTATGACCGGCCGGTCACACGCATCACATCGCTGCCATCCATCTTCATGCTCAACGCCGGACTGATCACCTCCGACTTCGACCGCATCACAGCCGGACGCACGTCAGCCCCCGTCGGAACAGCCGTAACCGTCATTGGCCCGGCCAACCGCCTGTTTGTCGAAGAAGGCGCATCAGTCAACGCATGCGTGATCAACGTCACATCAGGCCCGGTCTACATAGGGCGCGACGCCGAGATCGCCGAGGGCAGCTGCGTGCGCGGCCCGTTGGCTCTGCTCGAGCGGTCACACATCAACATGTGCTCGAAAATCTATCCAGGCACCACCATAGGCCCGGGCTGCAAAGTGGGTGGCGAGATCAACAACGTTGTCTTCCAGGGCTATTCCAACAAGGCTCACGACGGATTTCTCGGCAACTCAGTGATCGGCGAATGGTGCAATCTCGGCGCAGGATGCACATCATCCAACCTCAAGAACGACTACTCGCCTATCAGGCTGTGGAACTACGCCACCGGACGCTTCGACCGCACCGGCCTGCAATTTTGCGGACTGATCATGGGCGACCACTCCAAAGCCGGCATCAACACGATGTTCAACACAGCAACAGTTGTGGGTGTCGGATGCAACATACATGGCTGCGGATTTCCGCGCACATTTATTCCATCGTTCCGCGACGGCGGGGCTGCCGGATTCAAGCCTGTAATACTAAAAAACATGCTTGCCACCGCCCGGATCGTGATGAGCCGACGCAACATCGGGCTGACGCCACAGACCGAAGCTGTAATCACACACCTTTTCAATGAAGAAAAGTTTTAACACTATTTCACCATTCAACAGATTAAAGTGTCGATTTTCTTCGTTTCTTTGCAAAATCTGAATACACAACCATATTGAAATTAATATTTCATTAAAAAATAAACCCGTTTCATGAAAAAACTACTACTTTTATCATGGTGCATCCTTGCACTGGCTCTAACCGGCCGGGCAGCATCGTTCTCCGTGACAACTGCCAACCTGCTTCAGGAAAATGGCAAATCAACAAGCAGAGACGTCACATTCGACAACCTGCCGAAACCACTAACCTACAGTGGATTCGAGTTCCTTTTCGAGAAGGGCAGTGCTTCTGCCGGCCCAAGATGGGCTTCGCGCAACGGTGGCTATCTCAGCTTCACCAACGGCGCGACCCTGAAGGTATCGCTTCCCACCGAAGGTGTGATCACATCCATCAAAGCGACATTCCGAAGCGGCAATGGCGGCGACATGGCAGCCTCGACCGGCGCCACCACCTACGATGACGCCACTCTCACCACCACATGGACAGGTTCGGCGAGCGAGGTCACATTCACAAACAATGTCATCGGCAAGGCGCTCTACATCCTCAGCTTCGAGGTTGAATATTCAGCCGACCTGCCCGTAAGCGACGCCCCGACATTCAATCCCCCGGCCGGCACATATCCCAACGAGATCATGGTAAGCATCGAAGCTGTCGCCGGCGCTAAGATCTACTACACCACCGACGGATCCAAACCCTCAGAGTCGTCACAGCAGTTCACCGCTCCCTTCAAGCTTGAGCGCACCACAACTGTCAAGGCCATCGCCGTAGAAGACGGCAAAGATCCCAGCTCGGCCGCAACAGCTGAATACAAGGTGATCCCCGGCATCGAATGCAACAACATCCGCCTCTATCTCAACTCCACATCCAACCTCATCGGCCCCGACCCCAACACGCTCTACACCATCAAGGGCGACGTGACCGTGACATTCCAGTCGGGCAACGTGCTCTACGTTCAGGATACAAGCGGTGCGCTCAGCATCCGCGGCAACCTTGGCCGCACATATCAGCCGGGCGATGTGATCAGCGACTTCAGCGGCACTCCCTACGTGGCCATGAACGACGAATCTGACCGCTATCTGTCGCCCATCGCAGGCTCGTTCGGCGCACCCAAGAGCCACACCGACTTTGTGTTCCCCGAAGCAACTTTCGACGATCTGCGCAACGACTTCAACCTCTCACGCGCTTATCTGCTCAAGAATGTCTACATGTCGCGTTCAACCGACGCCGAAACCGCTGAGAATTTCGGCTATGCAGTCTTTGCCGACGGCAGCAGCGAACTTCTCTACAACACCTTCACCGGTTTCCCCCTCAAAGAAGGTTGGTATGACATCGAAGGCATCATGGCCAAGCAGACCACCGAAAGCGTGACATGGATGTTCTATCCCACCATGTACAACCAACCCAGCGGCGCACAGACCGAAGCTCCGGTGCTCTCACTCGCCACAGGCACCTACTACGACGCACAGACCCTCACCATCACAGCTCCGCAGGGCGCTTACATCTACTACACCACCGACGGATCAACCCCTTATCCCGGATCGACCCGCTACGAAGCCCCTGTCACGATCGAGGAATCATGCCTTGTTAAAGCTATCGCCGTAGTGCCCGGCCAGCAGGGCAGCACCATCGCCGAAGCTGAATACACCATGACACTCCTGCCCAAGGCCGAAGCTCCCGTGCTGCTCCCCGCAGAGTCAGACGAGGCTTTCGTTGGTCAGGTGACCGTGACCATCACAGCAGCCGAAGGCCTTTCGGTATACTACACAACCGACGGCACCGAGCCCACTGAGAACTCGACTGCCTACAGCGAACCCTTCGAGCTGACCCACTCGGCAACCGTCAAGGCAATCGCCACTGCCGACGGCATGCGCAACAGTAATGTTGCCGAAGCCACATATGTTGTAAAGGCCGAAGCACCCGCCTTCACTCCTGCAGCAGGTGAATATGCCGAAAAAGTCGATGTGACCATCGAGGCTGCCGAGGGCATGACCATCGCCTACACCATTGATGGAACTGAGCCTACCAAAGACTCGACAGTATACACCGCACCTGTGACCATCACCACCGACACCACCGTGAAAGCCATTGCATTCGCCGAAAATGTCGAGCCAAGCGATGTTGCTGTTGCGGCATACGTAATCGACAACAGCGGCATCAACACCGTAGCCGTTGAAGGCATCGACACTGACGCCACCTACTACGACATCAATGGCCGTCGCATCGCCAACCCCTCGGCAGGCAACATCTACATCAAGGTTGCAGCCGGCGAAGCAACCCGCGTCCTCGTAAAATAATCCCAACCGGATAATCATTCACAGAAAGACCCGCGCTGTCCGGCGCTGGTCTTTCTTGTACAAAATATAATATCGTTCAATCGGATGCGAGCGGCAGCACTATCCTGAATGTTGTGCCCACTCCTACCTCGGACGACGCCACACTTATATCACCCTTGTGATACTGTCCGATAATGCGCTTGGCCAATGCCAGACCAAGACCCCACCCACGTTTTTTTGTCGTGTAACCGGGCTTGAATACAGTCTTGAAATGTTTGCGCTGCAAACCTTTTCCCGTATCCGACACCTCCACTATGGCGCGACGTCCGGCCGCATCGCAGCGCGTGGTCACCGTGATACTTCCCTGACCCTCCATGGCATCGACTGCGTTTTTGATAAGATTCTCCATCACCCATTCAAACAAGGGTGCGGACAGATCAACAGGCAACGGATCGGCCGAAAGATGCGTCGACAGCGAAATGCGCGACGATATGCGGGTCGACATATAGTCGACTGCCCGTGCCACCACATCATTGAGATTTCCCCGCTCCATCGACGGCACCGAGCCTATCTTTGAGAAACGCGAGGCAATGGTGGTCAACCGTTTCACATCCTTGTCCATCTCACCTACAACCTCACGATCCACTCCCATTCCCTCAAGCATATCCATCCATGCCATGAGCGACGAGATCGGTGTGCCGAGCTGGTGGGCAGTCTCCTTCGACAGACCCACCCACACCTTGTTCTGCTCG